>NJEJ01000082.1 GCA_002255025.1 Candidatus Bathyarchaeota archaeon ex4484_135
TGCATTAGGCTGAATCCCGGGCCGGATGTGGCCGTCATGGCCTTCAGGCCAGCCCAAGAAGCCCCTATGACAGCCGCCAGGCTGGCCATCTCGTCCTCCATCTGGACATAGATGCCCCCGACCTGTGGGAGCCTGAGGGCCATGTGCTCCATGATCTCGCTCGCCGGGGTTATGGGATAGCCAGCGAAGAACCGGCAGCCGGCGGCTATAGCACCTTCGGCACAAGCCACATCCCCTATCGTGAACCAGGTCCCGGTGAGCACGTCGAGCCTGCGTGGTCCCATATCCCATCACCGTTTAACTCTATGAAATCCCTTTTTACCCTTATGCTGGCTTATCCTCCCTTACCACGAATATGGCTAGGTCAGGACATATGAGGATGGGCACCTCTCTCGTTGAATTCCTCGCTAAATTTTAGGATGCCCCTCGGGCAGAACTCTATGCAGAAGCCGCAGCCCTTACACCTATCCCATATGACGACGACCCTCGCCCTGGCCCTCTGGCTCATGGGTTTTCCTTCTCCTTCGGTGCCCTCTTACGCTTCATCCTGACCAGCCGCAGCAAGATGTCCATGACGCCTGGTTCCTCGCTGATGTCCCTCGTCTCCAACAGGCCAGCTTCAACAGCTCCCTTAAAGACCTCCTCTCCCAGCTCGGACCTTATTATGACCACGTTCCAGCCCTCTAGGCCCAGGCTCCCGACGGATATGTCAGCCAGCTCGGCCGAGAAATCCGTGCAGGTCTTGCAGCCATCTCTCACGAACTCGGCTAGCTCCTTCACCCTCACGCTCTTGGGCTCTCCCTCCCTTGGGTAGAAGTACATCCGGCCCTTCTTTATGTTCATCTTGACGACTTCCTCGGGGGAGAGACCTACCCTCTCCTTTAGGAAGGCCATGAAGCCTTCGTAATCGAAGGTCTCGGTGCAGAAGAGCCCTATGACGGGCCCTATGGCCTTGGCCCAGCCGAGCTCCTCGATCGGGAGCATCTGGACCTTCCTCACGGCCCTGACCTGACACGGAAGGCCCACGAAAGCAGCCCTAGAGCCCTCCAGGAAGCCCAGTAGAGCTGCCGTACCCATATTGAACATCATGTTCGTCGTGTAGCTGTACCTGCTGCCCGCACACTCAAGGACCTCGGACCCGGAGAGGACTATCCTGGGCTCTGGGAGCCAGGGCTGTTCTTTCTTAACGCCCGAGAGCACGCTTAAGCCCGTCTTGCCCGAGCCCAGCAAGTACCTGAGGAGCGTGCTCACAACTCCGCCGTCCTGGCAGACCTTGAGGACCTCCGGGTCCTTGGACCTGGCCAGCACTATGGACCTGTATACGCCGAATTCCTCGTCCGGCTTGCGGGACCTGCCAAAGGCGAACTCCTCAACGGCCTTCTCGTCGAACTCATAGGCGGGGCAGACGCTATAGCAGTTCCCACACTTGAGGCATGTGTCCACCAGCTCGGGCCCCCTTGCCCCCATGCTGAGGACCTCGAAGGGACAGAAGGATACGCAGGTGCCGCAGAGGAAGCACCTGCCTTTTTCGACCACTTCTGGCTTCAGCGTTTCTTCAAATCCCTTTTCTTCTATCTCGGCCACGCCCATTTTTCCACCGCCCAAGGCCCATTTCGACAAGCGATATAAGGATTTTCCGGACCCCGAGGACGGAAGCCCTAAAATACCTTCAGCGATTCTCCATCTGGTTGCCTTGGCAGAAGGGCTCACGGCATTAACGGGGAAGGAAGAACTCAGGGCCCGCCTGGCAGACCTCATAGGCCCCGAGGGCGTGAGGAAGGCCCTTGACAACCCGCACTCTAGGAGGCCCCCGAGGCCCTGTGGCCTGACCGTCCATCCAGGCTTCGGCTGCCCGAACGGCTGCCTCTACTGCTACGTGGGCGATATCCTCGGGACGGGGCCCACCCGGCCCAGGCCCCTTGAGCTGACGGGCCTCGAGTTGGCCTATGCCCTGGCTTCCAACCCCTACTTCGTGCCGGGCCTCATGGGGACCTTCTTGGCCATGGGGGCCGTCTGCGACCCCTTCCACCCCGACCTGGTCGGCAAGACGCTCGACATAATGAGGGCTGTGGCCTCCTTCCTCGGGAACCCAACGCAGTTCTCGACGAAGATGTCCATAGGGCCCGAGATGGCTAGGGAGATACCTAGGAACTTGTCCGTGAGCCCCTTGATTACCATAATCACGCTCGAGAGAGCAGGCGAGCTAGAGCCTAAAGCACCCGGGCCAGAGGAACGCCTTAAGACCATATCAGTCCTCAGGAAGGAGGGCTTCAAGCCCATGTTGTTCCTCAGGCCCCTTATACCGGGCCTGGTGGAGGACGAGCTAGATGACCTGATTTCCGAGGCCAAGCATCACGGGGCTGTGGGCGTGGTAATCGGGGCCCTCAGGGTCTCTAGGCCCATACTGAGGAGGCTCTCGAAGCTCGGCCTAGACGGCCCGATAAGGGCCAGGCTGAAGAGGGAGCCACCCAAGAGGGGCCTGGTAGCCGTGCCATCCAGGGACCTCAAGGAAATGGCTATGGGGATAGCACGCGAAAAGGGCCTGCTGGCCTTCAAGGCGGCCTGCTGTGCCAACGCCTACGTGGCTGGCGTTCCCTGTGCCGACCTATGCTGGGCCAGGGGCTTCTGCTCTAACTGCCCTAACAACTGCCTCAAGAAGCTCCCGCCCGTGGAAGAAGAGGCCATTAGGGAGGCCCTCCTAAGGGCCTTCGGCTTAAGGGCTATGGGGGTCCACGACGAAGGCCTAAAGCTCGTGGTGGAAGTTAAGGCCAGGCAAGGCATCGCGGGCTTGCTCGACGAGGCCAGGAAGGCCCTCGAGGTCGCGACCAGGAGGCTGATGGCCTTCAGGGTGGTGAAACCTTGAGCCGGGAGCTCAGGATTACGGCCTTCGTCCAGGGGTGGTATGGCGAGAGGATAGTGAAGCACATAAGGTCCTTTAAGCCAGATTGGGGCATTTGGCTGATTGACGTGGGGAAGGGCTTCCCCCGCCTCCCTGACGATGATCATTTAGAGGGCCTATTGAGGGCTGTCGTGGAGAAGGTGCCAGAGGGGGCCCTCAGGCCGGATATAGCTCTCTTCCTGCTCGAGGAACCAGGTGCTAGCCTCCTGATGCCCAGCCTGGCCGAGCTCATAGGGGCTAGGTCCGTCTTATGCCCGGTTGACGATTATAAGGTGGTCCCGAGGGGCCTGGAGAGGCAGCTCTCAGAAGAGCTTCTCGAGGCAGGTATTCCCTCTTGCTTCCCCAGGCCCTTCTGTTCCCTCTCGCATGGGCCTGGTCCAATAGGACATTTCGCACGGTACTTCGGCATGCCGGAAGTCGAGCTAGAGGTTCAGGACGATGTGGTAAAGGCCGTTAAGGTCCTGAGAGGGGCACCTTGCGGCTCAACACACTACGCGGCCTCGAGGCTGGTCGGCTCGAGCGTCCAAGAGGCCCCTAGGCTCGCGGGCTTGTTCGTCCAGACATATCCCTGCCTGGCATCACACGTCAAGGACCCGCTCATAGGAGAGGACATGATAGGGCTCTCGGCCAAGCTGGCTAAGGCAGCCGTCGAGAAATGCGTCAAGAAGGCCAGAGGTGGGCGGTCCCCACGGCCTAGATGAGGCCTCTCGACCTGAAGAATTCTAGGAGCTTCTTGGCCGCCAGCTCCGAGGCCGCTCTCTGGGCCTCGGCCGTCTGGGCCCCTATGTGGGGCGTGGCCACGACGTTCGGGAGCTGAGCCAGCTTCAAGCTGATGCTTCCCGCTCACAAGGGCCTCGTAGAGGGCTTCTTCGTCTACCACGCCGCCCCTGGAGGTGTTTATGAGGATGGCCCCGTCCTTCATCATGAATATCTCACGCCTACCTATCATGTGCCTCGTCTGGGGCGTGAGGGGGACGTGCAGGGTTATTATGTCCGATTCCTTAAGGACTTCCTCGGCGTTGCTCGCCATTCGAGCACCCGTCCTCGCCAGGACCTCTTCTATGCCCGGGGGCCTGGTGCGTCTGTAGGCGATTATCCTCATGCCTAGGGCATGGCATATCTCAGCTACCCTCTGCCCTATACGGCCGAAACCTATTATCCCGAGTGTCTTGCCTCTGAGCTCCCATCCCATTAGCTCTTTCTTGGCCCAGCGGCCTTCTTTGAGGGCTTTATCAGCCCTCGGAATGGAGCGTGCCAAGGCTATGATGAGGCCGACCGTCAGCTCGGCGACGGCTTCCGTTGAGGCTTCAGGCGTGTTGAAGACTTCTATGCCAGCCTCCCCGGCTGCCTCCAGGTCTATGTTGTCCAAGCCGACGCCAGCACGGCAGATGGCCTTGAGCCTGCCCCTCCCGGCCTCTATGACCTCCCAGGTTACCTTTGTCCTCCCCCTGACGATGAGGGCATCATAATTGCCTACTACGGTCTTCAGCTCCTCATGCGTTATACCCGGCCTGTAATCGACCTGGACGCCTTCGGACCTGAGCAGCTCGATACCGGTCGGGTCCAGTGGGTCCGTGACTAATACCTTGGGCACCAACCTAGGTCCCGGGGCGGATGGTCCCGTTATGCCTTATATTTTTCCCCGGCTTCAGGTGTGGGAGGAGTCATGGAGAGTAAGGACAAGTATGAGCTGGTGAGCGAGCTGGCGAGACGTAGGGGCTTCTTCTGGCCTGCACTCGAGATATACGGCGGCGTCAGCGGCTTCATATGCTACGGCCCCCTCGGCGTTATCATGAAGGAGAAGATAATCAAGAAGTTCAGGGACATCTTCATAAGGCCCCTGAGGGCCCTGGAGATAGACTCGCCCGTCATAATGCCGGAGAAGGTCTTCGAGGCCTCCGGACACTTAGAGCACTTTAAGGAGCCCATGGTCGAGTGCCTGAAGTGCGGCCGCAAGTTCAGGGCCGATCACCTACTGGAGGAAGCAGGCGTTTTAGATGCTGAGAAGCTGGGCTTAGATGAGATAATGGCCGAGTTGGAGGCCAGGGCCATAAGATGTCCTGAGTGCGGCGGCGAGTTCGGGAAACCCAGCTACTTCACGACCATGTTCTCGACCACCATAGGCCCCTACTCGGACGCCGTCGGATACGGCCGCCCCGAGGCAGCACAGGGCATATTCGTGGAGTTCAAACGCCTCTACGAGCAGGCCAGGAAGAAGCTGCCCTTCGGCGTGGTCCAGATAGGGAGGGCCCTAAGGAACGAGATATCGCCCAGGCAGGGGCCGATAAGGCTCAGGGAGTTCACCATAATCGATTACGAGTTCTTCTTCGACCCAGAGGACCCAAGCTGCCCCAGGCTGCCCGAGGTCGAAGATGAGGTCCTGAGGCTCCTGCCGAAGGAGGTCCGCCTCAAGGGCTCTGAGGAGCCCGTGGAGGTCACGGTGCGTGAGGCCCTCGACAAGGGCTACATAATGATGGAGTGGATGGCCTACTTCATGGCCCTCGCCAAGCGTTTCCTAGAGGAGCTCGGCGTCCCGGGCGACAAACAGCGGTTCATAGAGAAGCTGGAGTGGGAGAGGGCCCACTATTCCGTCCAGGGCTACGACCAGGAGGTCTGGACGGACCGCTGGGGCTGGGTCGAGGTCTCTGGCCATAACTACCGGACCGATTACGACCTCGGGAGGCACATGAAGTGGTCCGGGGTTGACCTGACGGCCTTCAAGGAGTTCAAGGAGCCCAAGAAGGTCATGGAACTGGTCGTGAAGCCGAACGTGGAAGCTATAAAAGAGGATTTCGGTGAGGAAGCCCCTGAGGTCCTCAAGGCCCTCTCCAAGGCCGACAAGGCCGAGCTGGCCCGTTCCGTCGAGGAGGAGGGCTCCGTTAAGCTAGGCTCCTACGAGCTGAGCAGGAAGCACATGATCATCTCGAAGGTCGAGAGGACGGTGAAGGGCAAGCACTTCGTCCCCCACGTCATAGAGCCTTCCTTCGGCCTGGACAGGCTCGTCTACATAACGCTCGAATACGCCTACACGGTCAAGGACGGCCGTGTGGTCCTCAGGCTGCCCAGGGACATCGCACCCGTCCAGGTGGCCGTCCTGCCCCTCTTGAGCCGGGATGGTTTGCCCGAGAAGGCCAGGGAGGTCTACGAGCTGCTGCTGTCCGAGGGCTTCGACGTCGAATATGACGAATCGGGCTCCATAGGCAGGCGTTATGCTAGGTGTGACGAGATAGGAATACCGATAGCCATCACGGTTGACCACAGGACCCTGGAAGACGGCACGGTAACACTGAGGGACCGGGACACGTGGAAGCAGGTCAGGACGCCCATAAAGGAGCTGCCCTCTCTCCTGTACGCCTTCTTCAAGAAAAGGCTGGAATTCGACCAGCTTGGCAAGCCCCTCTGACCAGGCCTCATGAATTGGGAATAGTTTTTAAGCATTGAGGTGCTTAACCAAGTGAAGGCAACCGTCAGCTGAGTGGTGGTGAGAGTGCTACCCTCGGACATGGTGCTGAGGGGCAGGACGGCCATCCTGAGGGCGTGCCAGAGCTATGTCCAGAAGGTCGTGAACATGGCCAGGCTCACGCTTGACATCGTGGATTGTTTTAGGAAGTGGGATAAAGACGGGGCAGAGCAGCTCTTCATACGTATGAGGGAGCTAGAGGACCTCTTACACGAGGATAGGGGACGCATAATAGAGAGCCTGGCCTCGGCAGGTGCCATGCTCCCCTGCCGAGATGACGTGATGCGTTTCCTCTACCAGATAAGCGAGATCGCTGATTTCTACGAGGGGGCCGTCTTCCGAATGATACAGCTCATGAAAGGGCAGAAGCTCCCGGCGAGGCTGAGGGAGAGCATAGCACGGTTGGCCGATGAGGTAGGCCAGATAGTGGAGAAGCTGCACGAGGTAGCCATGGCCTTGACCATGAACCCGGTAGCCGCCAGGACCCTCATATCGGAGGTAGAATCCCTCGAACGCGAGATAGATATGCTCTATCGGGAGATTGAGATGAAGATACTCGAGGAGAACTTGAAGCTGAAGACCATATTCTTGGCCCGGGACGTGGTGAAGTTCTTCGAGGACGCAGCAGATAAGGTGTTGGACGCAGCCGACACGGCTAGGATACTCGCCATGGCCCTCTAGGTGCCCGCCATGGTGGGTGAGAGCGAGCGGGCCCCTGTTAAGGCCGAGCTCGTAGGGAGCTTCTTGGTGATATGGGATAAGGAGAAGGCCAGAGAGATATTTAAGCTGGGATTCTTCGGGAAGCCCCTCGGCATCCCCAAGCCCAAGGGCCCCTATTTTGACGCCCCCCTGATACTTGACATAATGGAGGGCCTCTACCTCTTGGAGAAAGGCTTGATAAGCATTTACAAAGGTCCAGAAGGCCGTGAGGTCAAAGCTGAGGAGCTCAAGAAAATAGGCAGGACAATATACAAGGACTTCGACCTGAAGTACGAGGTCTACAAGGACCTCAGGGACTCCGGCCTGGTCGTGATATCCGGCATAAAATTCGGGTGCGATTTCGCCGTTTACAGGCGTGGGCCGGGCCTGGAGCACGCACCATACCTCATATCAGTCCTGAGGCCCGATGACGTCCTGACGGCCTCCGACGTGGTCAGGGCCGGTCGGCTGGCCACATCGGTCCGCAAGAGGTTCATAGTGGCCGTGCTGGACAGGCCGGGCGGGCGGATAAGGTACCTCATGTTCAAGTGGTTCAGGGCCTAGAACGAACCTGCACTTCTTGAGCACCTCAACCCTCAGGGCACCGGAGGGCACTTCTACCACATCGCAATCCACGATGCCGAAGATCTTCTCCCTGATGAGCTCTGCTCCCACGTCTGGCTTTATCACCAGCTTCTTTATCCCCACGAGGAACAACGGCCTCTCGGCCTTCTCCAACGTGGCCTTATCGAGCTCCAGGTGCCCTATGCCGCTCACCACCTGGACGCCCATGCGGCTTATGGTGTTGCCAGCCCTCTCGAGGGCCTTCCCAAGCTCGGATAGGGCACCGCCCAGGGATTCCACAATGGAGAGGTAGAGCTTGAAGGCCTGGGTGGCTACTTCCCCGGCCGTCTTGCCCCAAAACTTGGCCAAGCTGACCAGGGCCCGGTAGACCTCCTTGTCCACGCCCTTTATGGTTATGGTGCCCCTCGTCTCACGTCTTGGCTCGGTCATTCTCTCACCCCAGGTTTTA
>NJEJ01000020.1 GCA_002255025.1 Candidatus Bathyarchaeota archaeon ex4484_135
GCAGGCAATATAGCCTACTCCCTCATGCCCGGGACAGGCCTTTCTAAGCCCATAGCTTTGTCGGCCCTGGCTTTCTCCCTATCGGCCCTGACCTCCATGTTCCTAGTAAGCCCGAGCTTAACGGCCGGGAAGAGCAGGCGTGCTAAGGCCCGGAACCGCTCTAGCATCATCAGAACTAGGCCTGAGGGCAGCTGCCTTCTGGCCTGGATATCCCTCATGGTGTTCGGGAGCAGGGCATTTGCCTCCCTGCTGACCGGAGATGTGATTTACGTTTATCTAAGCGAGGCCCTCGGGATAAGCCCTTCCTTAGCCAGTGCTCTCGTGGGTTTCGGGAGCTTGGTAGGCCTATTAGCCAGCATGGCGATTTCCTGGGTAGCGGACAAAAAGGACGATAGACTGGCCCTCTCCCTGGCCGTGGGGCTGTCATCGGCAGGTGCCCTCATGACCGCCATCAGGCATGCCGCCTTAGGCGTGGCTGGGTTCCTCCTACTGGCCATGGGCGTGGTTAGCTTAATGCCCTTGGTCAGGAGACTCGTCATGACCTACCAACGCAGGAGGGGCCTCGCCTTGGGCGTGGTAGGTGCGGTCGGGAACGTGGGCACGGCCTCGAGCTCCGTGTTATTTGGCGGCTCGCTCCAGCTCATGGGGACCTCGACGGTAGCCGTGCTCGGCCTCGAGTTCGTGAAGGCCGTATTGGTCGTTTCGCTAGCCCTCCTCGCGGTCGTATTTATCTCCGTCGTGAAGGTAAGGAGGGCACTAGGCCTCATACGATGACTACCTTGAGGGCCCTGACGCCCTTCCTAGTCCTCAGGGCGTTCGCCAAGGACCTTATCCTAGCCACATCTCCCCTGACCGTTATGACCTCAAGACATTCTTCTTCCGTCAGGTGGACGTGCATGGTAGCTACTATGAGCTCGTCGTGCTCGTGCTGTATCTCCAATAGCTCTTGGACCAAGCCGGGCTTCCTATGGACATATAGCATGATTATGGCACCGCTGGCCTCGCCCGAGAGGGCCTTAAGTTCCTTGAACTCGGCCAGGAAGGACTTCATGGCATCTTGAACTGCCTTGGAGCGGTTAGGGTATCCCATCTTCATTATGGCATCATCGAACTCGGCCAGCAGGTCGGAAGGAATGGAAATGCAGACCCGTTCTAGCTTGCCCATGCCACGCTACCTCAGCATGGGAGTTTTTAATACTTGCCCCTGGGACCCGATGTCGGATGGAAACGGGCCTGCTGAGGGCGGGAGACATAGAAGTCCGCTTGCTCTGGTTCGACAGCCTCGGGGCCAAGAGCAGCTCGATATTGGTCCGGACACCCGACCTGGCCGTGTTGATTGACCCTGGTGCAGCAGCCATGCAGCCCAGCTACCCGCTCCCAGCACAAGAGAAGGCCGAGCTGAAGGCTAAGGCCCTGGAGGTCATAAGCAAGGCCTCGCGGAAGGCAGACGCCATAATCATAACACATTACCACCACGACCACTACATGAGGTTCGACCAAGGGCCCTTCGCGAAGGCCGTTTACGAGGGCAAGCTGATATGGGCCAAGGACCCCAACCGGTACATCAATAAGTCCCAGTGGAAGAGGGCCAGGGACTTCTACGGCCGCATGTGCGAGGAAATGGGTCATTTTAGGCTCGAGGAAGTCCTCAGACCGCCGAGTCAAACCGATTTCAGCGACCCAGTTGAGAAGCTGAGGCTGGCACTAAATAAGGACTTCGGGGATTACCAGGCCAAGAGGGAAGAACTGCTCCTCAAGGGCCGCTCTTGGTTCCAAAAGCTGGCCAAGGGGCTGTGGGCCAGAAGACCTTGGATACCGGATTTAGAGCTGGGCAGGACCCGCGTGGAATTCGTTGATGGCCAGGAGAGGGAGGTAGGGCACACAGCCCTGAGGTTCGTGGGGCCATTCTTCCACGGCGTAGAATACGACCGGGTGGGCTGGGTCTTCTCCCTCGTGGTGGAGAGAGACGGGGCTAAGCTCCTGTACAGCTCAGACCTCCAGGGGCCCGTGATAGAGGATTATGCAGAGTGGATAATATCTGAGGACCCTGACCTGCTCATCTTGGACGGGCCGCCGACCTACTTGCTCGGCTACATGTTCAACAGGACAAACCTGTCCAGGGCCGTGGAGAACATCTGCCGCATAATAAGGGCCGTTAGGGCAGACCCGATAATATTGGACCACCATCTCTTGAGGGACGTGAGGTATGCCCAGAGGATAAGGCGGGTCTACGCGGTGGCCCGTGAGACCGGCAAGGCGGTCCTGACGGCCGCAGAACTCATGGGCGAGGAACCCATGATCCTCAGGGCGGCCTCCGGCAGGCTGAAGTAGTCCTACTTGAGTCTTCGCCGCTCACGCCTACGAGCCCTCAGCCTCTCATACGTCTCAAGCCAGCCTCACCAACCGGACCAGCTTGGGCAACTTGGCCTTCCTGAGCCGCCCCAGCCTCCTCCCACGGTAAATGCGGTCCGGGTTTTTTATGTCCTCTCGTCCGCATAGAGCTTATACTGTCCCTGGTGCCCCCTGCCGTGATGAGCGTCCAACTGCCCAAGCAACCAGAGGTCAACATAGGCATGGTGGGCCACGTGGACCACGGCAAGACCACAATAGTAGAGGCCATAACGGGCGTCTGGGCCGCCCGGCACAGCGAGGAGCTCAGGCGTGGCATCACGATAAAGCTCGGCTACGCGGACGCACCCGTCTACAAGTGCCCCGTCTGTGAGGAGCCAGCCAACTACTCCACGAGTCCCGTTTGCCCACACTGTGGGGCCGAGACGGAGTTCCAGAGGGGCCTGAGCTTCGTGGATGCCCCGGGCCATGAGGCCCTTATGGCCACCATGTTGTCCGGAGCTGCCGTCATGGACGGGGCCGTCCTGGTCATAGCCGCCGACGAGCCCTGCCCACAGCCCCAGACCCGCGAGCACCTGGCGGCCATAGAGATCATGGGCGTGAAGAACATAGTGATAGCCCAGAACAAGATAGACGTGGTGAGCAAGGAGAGGGCCCTTGAGAGCTACCAGGAGATACTGAAGTTCATAGAAGGCACCATAGCGGAAGGGGCCCCGATAATACCCATATCGGCCCAGAGGAAGGTCAACATAGATGCCCTATTATGGGCCATAGAAAGGCACATACCGACCCCCAAGAGGGACCCGGCAAAGCCGCCACGCATGTACGTCGTCCGTTCCTTCGATGTCAACAAGCCCGGCACGCCCGCCCACAAGCTCGTGGGAGGCGTCATCGGTGGCACTATAATACAGGGCAAGTTCAAGGTCGGCGATGAGATAGAGATAAGGCCCGGCGTAAAGGTAGGCAAGAAATACGAGCCCTTGTTCACCACCATAACGAGCCTCCACGCGGGCGGCAGGCCCGTTGAGGAAGCTACCTGCGGCGGCCTGGTGGGCGTTGGGACCGAACTCGACCCCTCACTGACGAAGGCAGATGGCTTAATGGGCAGCGTGGTCGGGAAGCCCAGGACCCTGCCGCCGGTGTGGGACCACATGACGCTTGAGGTGACGTTGTTCGAGAGGGCCATAGGCACGAAGGACATGGTGAAGGTAGAGGCCATAAAGAAGGGGGAGGCCCTCCTGTTAGACGTAGGCACGGCCGTCACGGCCGGAGTTGTAACAGCTGCCTCAGGCAACAGGGTCGAGCTGAAGCTCAGCAGGCCCGTCTGTGCGGAGGAAGGAGCCAGGGTGGCCTTGAGCAGGCGGATAGGCAGATGGAGGCTCATAGGGTACGGCATAATAAGCTGAGTTCAGGCCCTCAGGACGACCCTCACTTCCTCGCCAGATATCTCCTCCAACAGGCCCGATAGGGCCTCAAGTTCTTCCTCAAGCTTCCTCTTTAGGGACTTCTGTTTAGCCTTGAGGGAGCTCATCCGGGCCTCTAGCATGCCTGCCTTCTTCTCCAGCTCTGATACGCGTGTCTCAAGGGCCTTTAGCTCCTTAAGGGCCTTCTTGACCTCCTCGGAGCTCTTCACGGACTCGAAATCGCCTACGGCCTTCCTGCACTTAGATTGCAGCTGGGTTAGAGAGCCGGACAAGGCTCCTTTAAGCCACCTCCTCAGCTTCTCGGCCTTGCTCGGCTTGAGGGCCAAAATACCTCGGTCGACGGCTTCTCCTACCTTGGCCAAGAGAGACCTCAAGACCGGATAGCCTTCCTCCTCACCTGCCAGGGCCAAGAGAGGGTCAGATAGGTAGGCCTCAAGGGCCTGCCGCTCCTCCTGGCTGAGGGCCACTAGGCCAGATTGGGCCCTGAGCTTGACCAGGGCCTTCCAGGCATGCCTGAACTCCGTCCTGACTTCTATCCTGAGGTTTTCGAGCAATTTTCTAGCTTCCTCAAGCCTCGACATGATCTCCGATTTCTCGAGTTCTTTCTTGGCCTCAAGGAGCCTGGATAGTTCTTCTTCTATTTTCTCCCGCTCGATGGACAGGGCACTTACCTCGCCCTCGAGGGCCCTGAGGTCTGAGGACAATTTCTCTATCTTCGATATGGCTGAGCTGACCTCGTCCTTCAGCTCGAGAGGCTTGCACTTCGCCACTAGGGCATCTATATCCCTGACTATGGACCCTATCTTACGCCAGGCACCTTTCAGCTTCCTCCTGGCCATTATCATGTAAGGGTCCATCTTGGCCAGTAAGCCCGACCACTCCCTCCCTATGGTGTTGTAAACGCGGGCCAGGTCCTTCTGGAAGGCCGTCATGGAGCTGACTGATATATCAGATGGCATCTTAACGGCATCTAATATGCCGGTTATCAGCCTGTAAAACCTGAGGGCTGCTTTCCCAGGCCCGTGCTTCCTATGGTCCTTGTCCGATAGGTATTTCTCGCCTTCCTCCTTGATCTTCTTACAGGCGTCCTGCACGTCCTTCAGGGCCTTCTCGGCGTCCTTAAGCAGGGATTTCCACTCCTTCCTCAGAGGCCTCATGGCCGATTCGAGTCTGGAATCAAGCCACTTTGGCACGTCGTCCAGGGCCAGCTCTATCAATACTGAGCCCTTACTGAGTTAGGCGTGAAACCTTAAGTATCTTACGGGCCATCAGCTCGAGAACTCCTCCCGCCGGTATATGGCGTAGGCCAGCGAGGCCAACAGCAGGCCTATGGAGGCCGATAAGCCCGTTATGAGCAAGTAGGCCTCAAGGGCCTTGCCAAACATAGCCACGACGGCGTAGACCGTCATACTCGAGAAGACGAGGCCCATGGAGGCCAGGATGCCCACGGCCCACGGGCACCAGCCCCTGGCCCTGAGGAAGCCGTAGCAAACGGCCAAGTGGAGCACCACCATCATGGATACGTGGACCATGTAGGGGCTCTGGAGCACCAGGGCGGACGTGAGACCGCCCGCCAGGCAGGCGTTCCCCAGGGCCAGGGCCTTCCTCGCCATCTCGCCCATCTTGCCACCGGCCCGCTCTACAAGGCACGGCTTAAAAGGGATTCGCACCGCTACGTGAGTGAATGTCCCTGAGGGAGTTGTTCACGAGCCCGGCAGGCAGGTTCCTCTCGTCCGAGAGGACGCTCGATGAGGCTGAGTGGGCCTTCTTGGGCGTCCCTCTGGACGTGAGCAGCACCTTCAGGCCCGGCTCTAGGTCGGCTCCCTTAGCCGTGAGGAAGGCCTCCCTCGGTCTAGAGATAAGGAGCCTCATCACGGGCTCACGCCTGAACGCCCTGAGGATATGCGACATAGGGGACCTCCACATCACGCTCGATGTAGAGGAAACGCTGCGGAAATTAGAAGCCGTGGTTGAGGAGCTAGTACGGGCCAGCAAGAAAGTAGCCGTCGTGGGAGGAGAACACACCATAACGTTAGGTATCGTCCCGGGCCTCAAAAAGGCCCTTAGGATGCCTAAAGTCATCATATTCGATGCCCACTTAGACATGAGAGATGAGTTCCAGGGGGTGAGGATATGCCACGCCACCGTCGGCAGGAGGCTGACCGAGCTGGTCGGGCCGGATAGGATGGCCTTCTTGGGCGTCAGGGCCTGCTCGGACGAAGGGCTAGATTTCGCGAGGGAGAACGGCATAATGGTTATCACGTCCAGGGAGCTGAGGGCCAAGGGTGCCCGCGAGGTCATCCGCTCCCTCGAGCCCATCTTGGATCTAGAAGGACCCCTCCACATCAGCCTCGACATGGACGTGTTGGACCCGTCTTTCGCACCGGCTGTCCAGACACCAGAGCCCTTTGGCCTCGAGCCGGGCGAGCTGTTGGAGCTGCTCACGGCCTTGTGCCGTAGGGGCCTGACTTCATTCGATCTCGTGGAGATGGCACCGGATTACGATAACGGTCAGACGGCCATCCTGGCAGCCAGGCTCTTAGCAGAGGTCATGTGGGCGGGAAGCGGGCACGCTTAATACCATAAGGGCCGAGGGGGCGTGAGGGGCCTTGGAGTTCATAATAAAGGGCGGGACCGTCCTCACCATGGGGCCCGGGGGCCGGATAAGGGACGGTGCCGTCGTTATAGAAGATGACAGGATAGTTGATGTCGGGAAGGCCAGGGAACTTGGGTCAAAGTACGGCCGTTACGAGGCCGTAGATGCCCGAGGCTGCGTCATCATGCCCGGCCTAGTGAACGCCCATCAACACATATCCATGAGCCTCCTGAGGGGCTACGCTGACGACCACCCGCTGAAGGAATGGCTCGAGAAGTACATCTGGCCTCTAGAGGCCAAGATGACGGGCCGAGACATGTACGTGGGCTCCCTCTTGACCTGTGCTGAATCGCTGCTCGGCGGCGTGACAACCGTCAACACCATGTACCACTACCAGCCCGACTGGAACGAGGCTAAAGCCATAGCGGACATATGCATGAGGGGCGTCGTCGGGCACGTCTGCTTCTCCTGGCGTAAGGAAGAAGACCGGAGGGCCCTCGAGGCCTTGTTCAGGGATTGGCACGGGAAGGCAGACGGCCGCCTAAGGGCCAGCGTCGACCCACACGCACCCTACACGGTCGACCCGGATTACCTGGTCGAGCTCAGGGCCCTCACGGACCGTTATAACGAGCGTTACGGCCACCTGGGCCGTGTGGTAATGCACATCCACGTGGCAGAGACGCCCGATGAGCCAGACAAGATAAGGGAGGCCTTCGGGAGGGAGGTCAAAGAGGGCGTCTTCGCTTACCTTAACGAGCTGGGTGTCTTGGGCCCCGACGTGGTAGCTGCCCACTGTGTCGCCCTCACGGACCGCGATATAGCCATAATGGCCGAGAAAGGCGTGAAGGCCGTTTACAACCCGGTGTCGAACATGAAGCTGGCCTCCGGCATAAGCCCCGTCGTGAGGCTCCTAAGGGCCAAGGTCACCGTGGCCCTCGGCACCGATGGCCCCTCGTCGAACAACACGGCCGATATGTTCGAGACCATGAAGTTCGCATCCCTGCTCCAGAAGGTGGCCAGCGGGGACCCAACGGCCCTGCCGGCGAGGCAGGTGCTTGAAATGGCCACAATCAGGGGTGCCGAGGCCCTCTCTTGGTCGGACGAGATAGGCTCCATAGAGCCTGGCAAGAAGGCGGACATAATAGTGGTCGACCTCAAGAAACCGCACCTGACGCCCCTCTATGACGAGGAAAGCCACCTGGTATATGCCGCCAGGTCCTCCGATGTCAAAACGGTCTTCGTGAACGGCCGACCGGTCGTTGAAAACGGCCGATTAACTACCATGAGTTTGGAGGAGATAATGGAGATGGCCGCCAAGGCGAGGGAAGACCTGCTGTCGAGGTTGGAGGGTTGAGCCCTGAAGGCCGTCAAGCATGAGGAGGCCAGGACCATATATATGATAAGTCCACGCTATTTGATCCAGGACATAACCAGGGCTCTATCCAAATTGGGCCTGAGGCCCTCCGTGGCTAAAGAAGGCAGATCGTGGTCCATAGAGGGCTCTGGCGAGGGCAGGCACGTGAATATCGTCCTGATGAGCTACGAGCGGGTAGTCCCGGGCCTAGAGGTCTTAGGCCCGATACCGGTCAGCCAGGTCAGGGTGGTGGCCAAGGGGCCAGAGGAGTTCATATCGGCCCTCAGGTACAGGCTTGAGGTAGAACTCCTGAGGTGCTTAGGCTGAATGAAGGCTTACGAGATCGAGCCCAGGGGACCCTACAGCCTCCACCTGACCTTCACGGGCACTGAGCCAGCCTTCCCGACCGTCTACGATGGCCGCTACCTCTGGCGTGTCGTCGAGACGGGCGAGGGGCTCGTGCCGGTCCGCGTGGAGCAAATTGGGCCCAGGGAGGAACCGTTGTTGAGGGTGGAGGTCTTCTCGAGCAGGGGTTCAGGCGAGGCCCTTGAGGCCCTGTGCCAGTTCCTCTGTGCTCACGATGACCTCAGGAGTGCTTACGACAGAATGAGGACCGACCGTGCCTTGAGGGAAATGCTGCCCTACGTCAAGGGTATGATGCCTTGGACAGCCTTCGGCCCCCTCGAGGGCTTAGTGGACGCCATATTGTTCCAGCAGATATCGCTAAGAGCGGCTTTCTCCATCATAAGGAGGTTTGTGGAAGGGCTTGGCAGGCCGGTCAAAATAGGCCAGCAGGTGCTTTACGCCTTCCCGAGTCCTGAGGACATAATGAGGGCTGGCCCCGAGGTCCTAAGGTCGCTCGGATTGAGCAAGAACAAAGCGTCTTACGTATTTAACTTAGCGAAAGCCGTTTTAGAAGGCTTCGACCCAGGCGGCCTCGGGGACAAGCCGACCGAGGAGGCCATGGAGATCCTGATGTCCCTCAAGGGGGTGGGAAGGTGGACCGCCGAGATATTCATGGCCACAGGCCTTAAGAGGTGGGAGGTCGTGCCAGCCGACGACTTAGGCATTAAGAGGGCCTTCCGCCAGCTCTACGGCGTGGAGGACGTGAATGTCATAAGGTCTATTACGTCCGGGTGGGAAAGAGATGCCTGGCCCATAGCCTATTACATGCTCGTCTGGTGCGAGAGGAAGGAAAGGGTCATGGGCACCCCTCAGGAGGCCCGTTAAGCGAATAGCTTTTAAGATGGCATGAAGAAGCTAATGACTGCTCAAGGGGTATGGAGATGGGCAAGCGGGTATTAGTGGCCTTAGGCGGCAACGCCATCAAGAAGGCAAACGAGGTAGGCACTTATGAGCAACAGCTGAGGGCCGTCAGGAAGACGGCCGAGCAGCTGGCGGAGATGGTGGCCAGGGGCTACGAGCTAGTCATAACGCACGGAAATGGCCCTCAGGTCGGCAACCTCCTCATACAGCAGGAGGAAGGCATCAGGCGTGGCGTGCCCCCCCAGCCCCTCGATATCCTGAACGCCATGACGCAGGGCCAGATAGGCTACATGCTCCAACAGAGCCTCCAGAACGCCCTCAGGGCCAGGGGCATGAACAGGCCCGTCATCACGGTCGTGACGCAGGTGCTCGTCAGGCCCGATGACCCTGACTTCAGGGACCCGAGCAAGCCCGTAGGGCCCTTCTACACGCGGGAGGAAGCCGAGAAGCTGGCCAGGGAGAAGGGCTACAGGATAAAGAAGGTCAAGCCGACCGGCGAGAAGGCCTATAGGCGTGTGGTGCCGTCGCCCGACCCGATAGCGATAGTAGAGGGAGACGCCATAAGGTCCATGGTGGACACGGGCATGATAGTCATAGCCTCCGGCGGCGGTGGCATACCGGTCGTGGAGGAAGGCGGGGCCCTGAAGGGCGTTGAAGCCGTCATAGACAAGGACCTGGCTGGCGAGAAGCTGGCCGAGGTCGTGGGAGCCAACGTGCTCCTCATCCTGACGGACGTGAGGAAGGTCAAGCTGAACTTCGGCAGGCCGGACGAGCGTGATATAGATGAGATGACGATAGAAGAAGCCAGGCGTTACATGGCCGAGGGGCATTTCCCGCCCGGTAGCATGGGTCCGAAGGTGAAGGCCTGCATAAGGTTCTTGGAAGCCGGTGGCGAGCTGGCCATCATAGCCCACTTAGACGAGGCCTTAGAGGCCCTGGAGGGCAGGGCTGGCACACGGATATACCATGGCGAAGTGCTGGCAAAAGCTAAAAGGAGCTGAGGGCTTAAGCTGGGGCGATAGGCCATGAAGTATAGGCTCATGGACGTGCTGGCCTGCCCCATGTGCAAGAAGTTCCCACTTGAGCTTATCGTTCTCTCCGAGCGGGAACTCGAGGGTGTGGAAGCCCCCCAGGGCTTCAGGTGCTCGGACTACTGCGGCCTGAAGAAGGCCTTCCTAAAGGACCTCGAGGAGGAACCAGATTGCTGCTCCTGCTTCTCCAGGGAGATAGTCGAGGGCGTCCTCTACTGCCCTGAGTGCGGCCGCTGGTACCCGATAATAGATGAGATACCACGCCTCCTCCCGGACAAGATAAGGCAGGAGAAGGACATAAAGAAGGTAGAACTGGCCTTCCTGAAAAAGCACGCCGATGAGCTGCCAGATAAGATAACCAAGGAAGGCAGGCCCTTCAACCTGGCCGGCTGACGATGGCATGCCCGGTGGACGAGGTTGAACGCCAATGTGTTCTTCGTGGGCGATTTCTCCGAGTTCCTTGCCCTCTTCGAGATCATGATGATAGTTTCCTCAGCAATCGCCCTCTTCCTCGTGGCCGTCCTGATTTACTACGTCAAGTTCATGAAGAAAGTGGCCGAGAGCCGTTTCGTGCGGAAGAGCGGGCCCAGGGCTAGGTGCCCCTACTGCCGTACCCCCGTGATGCCAGGTTGGCGGTACTGTCCCTCCTGTGGCCGTGAGATAAGCTCCCTCTGGCCTAGAAGGGCCCAGAGGAGGCAGGGATAAGGCTAAGAAGCACGGTCTCTTAACGAACATGGGGCCGTGAAGAAGGCTAGATTGGCTGAGCGGTGATTGAGCGGGTGAGCTCCAGAGCCCCGAAGTCCTTATTAGGCTCTAAAGGGCCTTTCCCGACGGCGATGAGCATTACTCCCGGCACTGAGCCCGCCCGGTGTTAGCGAGGCCGTGATGTGCCGAGCTTCAGCGAGCCAGGGGCCGTGAAGAACACCGGATAAGCCGAGTGGCCAGAGGGCCCATGAGGAACCGTGTGAGGGCAGAGCCCGACCGCTCCGCCTCTCAAACTTATTAACAGGCAAGCCTACTCCCGACCGGCCGTGATGAGCGTCGGAACTTGAGAGGGCTCCCCATGACCGGAGCCCACGGGACCTCTCTGAGCCTCTAACGGCCTTTACAGGCCCTTCTGGCCCTGAGGATGGTCTCAGCCCTCCTGAGGTCGGCCAGTGTGTTCACGTTCAGGAAGGTGTTAAGGCCCGGGTCGAGTTCCTCTAGAAGGAGCGTGGAGACGTACCTGACCCGCCCCAGGGACCTAAGGAAGGACCTCAGGTCGTATGGGCCTCCAGATCTGAGCAGTTCCTCGCCAGCCCTCAGGGCCCTGCTGACCTTGTAGACGGCCTGGAGAGGCTCCATGAAGCCGTTAGGCCACCTGGGGACAGCAGCATTCATGCGGCTTATTATGTCGAGCAAGAACTCCAGGACCGTTTTGGACACCAGGGGGGTGTCACAGGCTATTACGATGGCTTTCTCGGCCTCCACGGCCCT
>NJEJ01000021.1 GCA_002255025.1 Candidatus Bathyarchaeota archaeon ex4484_135
GCCGAAACGGAAGAACGTGGCTTCAAGGTGGATTACGAGGTCATAGACTGGCGGCCCGTCGGCCACGCCGATATGCTCGAGGTCCTCGGGATGGGCGATACGCTCAGGGCCGCCCGGGCAGCAGGCTCACGCTTCTACTACCTCTTCGATGACCTCGTGTGGCTCGACATGGCCCTCCTGGCCTATGCCCTGGACAAGATGACGCAGTGGGGCTTCAGGCCCTGCATACCGCCCTACATGCTCCGCAGGGCCCCTTACGAGGGCGTTACGGCTCTCAGCGATTTCGAGGACGCCATTTACAAGGTTGAGGGCGAGGACCTGTACCTTATAGCCACGAGCGAGCACCCCATGGCAGCCCTCTACATGGGCGAGATACTTGACGAGGACGACCTGCCCATCCTCCTCACGGGCGTGAGCCCTTGCTTCCGGAAGGAAGCCGGGGCCCATGGCAAGGACACGAAGGGCATATTCAGGGTCCACCAGTTCCACAAGGTAGAGCAGTTCGTGTTCTGCAAGCCCGAGGAATCCTGGGATTGGCACGAGCGGTTGATAAAGAACGCCGAGGAACTCTGGCGTGGCCTGGGCATACCGCACCGCGTGGTCAACATCTGCACGGGCGATCTGGGCGTGGTAGCGGCCAAGAAGTACGACCTGGAAGCCTGGATGCCGGCCCAGGGCAAGTACAGGGAAATGGTGTCCTGCTCCAACTGCACGGATTGGCAGAGCTACAGGCTCAAGATACGCTACAGGCCCAAGGGCGGTGGGCCGAACGTGCTCGTCCACACGCTGAACTCCACGGCCATAGCTTCCACCCGTGCCATAACGGCCATATTGGAGAACTCCCAAGAGCCAGATGGCACTGTCGTGATACCGAAGGTCCTCAGGCGTTACCTAGAGCCCTTCGAGGAAGCCCCTAAGGAGGTCATAGTGCCGAGGGGCCGCAAGAAGCCATAGCAGGCATACGTTTAATAGCAGGGCCTCTTAATCATGGAGGGGATGAAGGAGAAAGGGCTCATCGCCTTAGTTCTGGCCATAGCCCACTTATCCCTGCTCTTAGCCATCCTGCTCCACGCTGGGGCAGCCCTGGCTGAGGGCCGCGAGGTCGTCGTGGTAGAGCTGCGGATGGATATAAATGCGGGTGCCGAGGAACTTGTCCGCAGGGCCTTTTCCTACGCCAGCTCGAGGCAGGCCAGCGTTGAGGCCTTAGTGCTCGAGATAGACACGGACGGCGGCTGGATCTACGCCATGGACAGGATAATAGGCCTCCTGGCCAAGTGCCCGTGCTCAACGGTCGCCTTCGTCCCGAGAGATGGCCGTTGTTTCTCGGCCGGGGCCTACATCTTCATGGCCTGCGAGAAGACCGCCATGGCCCCTGGCTCGGCCATAGGATCCTGCATGCCCATGGATGCCATGGGCAACCCGGCTGACGAGAAGGTCGTGAACGCCATGGCAGCCCGTATGAGGGCCCTCGCCTCATCGCACGGCCGAAACGCCACGGCTGCCGAGGAAATGGTCCTTAAGAACGCAGATTACACGGCAGAAGAGGCCTTGAGGCTTGGGCTCTGCGACCTTATGGCATCTAGCTTAGACGGCCTCTTGAGCAAGCTCGGTTTCGCGAACGCTTCCTTGACCTACTTCGGGCCAGATTGGCACGTCCAGTTCCTCTCGACCATATCGAACCCGCTCGTCCAGGGCCTCCTCATGTGGGTGGCCATGTGGCTCATATTAATCGACATATTCCACCCGACCTTTGTCCTCAGCGTGATAGCCGTAGCCCTGCTGGCCCTGGCCCTCTGGGGTGCTGGCGTCATCCACACCCACCCGTTGGCCCTGATACTCGTGGCCCTCGGGTCAGCCCTGACGCTCGTTGAGCTGAAGAAACCGGGCGTGGGCCTGGAGATCGTCGGCATCCTCCTGATAGCAGCTGGCATAGTCTTCGCCTACCAGCTAGAGCCCTTCATGGTCATCCAGGGACCGGAGATAGCCGTGTTGATCGTGGCCTTAGCCGGCGGAGGGCTGCTGGGCTATTACCTGTACGCCATGAGGGCAGCCCTTAAGAAGAGGCCGAAGCTCCACGAGCCCGAGAGACTTGTGGGCTTGTCGGGCGTGGCCAAGACGGACATAATGCCCGATAAGCCGGGCGTCGTCCTAGCCGAGTCTGAGGAATGGACGGCCACATCGGACGAGTTCATCCCGGCGGGCTCGAAGGTAAGGATTATAAGCGTTGAAGGACTCATGCTCAAGGTGAGGAGGGAAGAGAAGCCTTGATGACAGCCTTCGGCAGCCTTTGGGGTCTCTCCCTCCAGGTGATCGCCATACCCGGCCTCTGGGCTCTTCTGGCCCTCGTGGCCCTGATGTTCATCATAGGCCTGCTGGCCATGTCCATAAAGGTAGTGCCAGAGTTCAAGAGGCTCGTGGTCTTCAGGCTCGGGAGGTTCGTGGGCGTTAGGGGGCCAGGCGTCACGTTCCTGATACCGTTCATAGAGCGGGGCCAGTGGGTCGACCTGAGGGAGAACTTCATAAACGTGCCCCACCAGACCTGCATAACGAAGGACAACGCACCCGTGGACATAGACTTCCTCATCTACTTCAAGGTCGTAGACCCGGCCAAGTGCGTCCTGAACGTGACGGACTTTGACGGTGCTGCCACGGGCATGGCAACCACCATCCTGAGGGCCGTGGTAGGCGACATAACGCTCGACGACGTCCTGGCCAAGAGGGATGAGATAAACGCCGTCTTGCGGACCAAGCTCGATGAGGTGACCGAGCGTTGGGGCGTGAAGGTCACGAGCGTCGAGATACGCGAGATACTGCCCCCAAAGAGCGTCACTGACGCCATGGTGAGGCAGATGGCGGCCGAGAGGGACCGCAGGGCCATGGTGACGAAGGCCGAGGGCGAGAGGGAAGCCGCTATAAAGGTAGCTGAGGGCAAGAAGCAAGCCATGATACTTGAGGCCGAGGGCAAGAGGCAGGCGGCCATACTGGAGGCGGAGGGCGAGAGACAGGCAGCAATACTCAGGGCCGAGGGATATGCCTTGGCCCTCCAGAAGATATATGAGGTAGCCCGCGGGGTGGACCCGAAGACCATGACGCTCCAGTACCTAGAGGCCCTGAAGACCATAGGGCAGAGCCCTGCCACGAAGTTCATATTCCCGATGGAGTTCACTAGGCTTTTGGCACCGATAAGCGAGCTGGTGGCCAAGACGAGCGGGAGCTCGAGCAGCGAGGGCAAGGGAGAGAGCAAGTAGGTTTTTGTACAGAAGGCATCTTGTCAGGGAGAGCGAGGATTACTGTTCTCTCTGTCCCGAGCTCAGGGGAAATGCTTAAAGCTGCCTCCCGGACAGAGATGCCCGGTGAGAGAACGTGCCCACCCACGGCTCCTTGGCGAAAGCGGGAAAGGTCCGTTCGCAGACCCCGAAGCTGCCAGCTAGGCCTAGGCGTAGCCCTACCCCTAAGGTCCGCAACAGGCGTAACTACGTGAAGAGGTTCATACTTAACCGCCGGCCTGGCCAGAACTGGATAAACGTGAGGTAAGGCCGATAGGGGCCTTTGGGCCTTGGTTAAAGCCGATTTAGTCCTCTTCGACGGCTCTTTCATATCCCCCGAGTTCGGGAGGCCCGTCGGGACCTCCCTGGCCGTGAAGGACGGCCTGATATTGGCCGTGGGCGATGAGAGCTCTATGAGGAAGTTCGTCGGGGACGAGACACGCGTAATTGACCTGGAAGGCCGTGCCGTCCTGCCCGGCTTATCGGATTCCCACGTCCACGGCCTGGCCCTCGGGAGGCGGTTGAGGTGGGCTGACCTGGGCGATGTCAGCTCTATCTCAGAGTTCGTGGAGAAACTGAAAGAGCACTCAGCCCGCGTGGGCCCAGAGGAATGGATTGTGGGCTTCGGCTGGGACCACGAGAAGTTCTCCGAGCGTAGGCTCCCGACCAAGAGGGACCTCGACCTGGTGTCAGCCGACAGGCCCGTGATTGCCTTTAGGAAGTGCTGGCACCTTTGCGTCCTGAATTCGGCTGCCCTTAGGGCCCTGGAAAGCAAGCTCCCCGAGCTGATCGAGGAGGGTTTTGCCTTTACTGACCCCGAGACGGGCGAGCCAACGGGCATTTTGGTCGAGGACGGCTTATCGGCCCTTAAGGAGGCCATGCCCGAGCCGAGCAAGCGGGAGGTGGCCGAGGCCGTCGAGAAAGCCATAGGAGAGGCCCTAAGTAAGGGCCTGACGTGCCTGCATTGGATAGCCGAGAGGCCTGAGGAGCTCTCGGTCATAATGGCTTTGAGGGCCCTCGGGCGGCTGAGGATAAGGCTCTACTTGCTCTTCCCCGTCCGCATGATGGAGCACCTGCTGGCCTTAGGCCTCAGGACGGGCTTCGGGGATCCCTGGGTTAGGATAGGGGCCGTTAAGGTCATGCTTGATGGCTCTCTCGGGGCCAGGACGGCTTACCTCAGGGAGCCCTACTCAGATGAGCCCGAGGAGAGGGGCCGGCTGCTCTACACGGAGGAAGAGCTGGCCCGTTTGGCCTTAAGGGCCCACGAAGCAGGCCTCCAGCTGGCCATACATGCCATAGGGGACGGTGCTATTGAGCTGGCCCTCAAGGTCCTCTCGGGCCTGCCGGGCGGCCCCAGCCGGATGAGGCACAGGATAGAACACGCTTCCGTCTTGGACCCGGGCATGATAAAGATGATGGCTTCCCTGGGCATCGTGGCTTCAGTCCAACCGCACTTCATAGTATCCGACTTCTGGGTCGAGGAACGCCTCGGGCCGCACAGGGCCAGGTGGACCTACCCGTTCAAGTCCATGCTGGAGGCAGGCGTGGTCCTTGCGGCTGGCTCAGATGCACCAATAGAGCCCATAGACCCGTTGGAGGGCATTAGGGCTGCCGTCGGCGAGGCCCAGAGGCCGGAGGAAAGGCTCAGCCTTTGGGAGGCCCTCACGACCTACACATATGGGCCCGCTTATGCTTCCTTCCAAGAGCATTTCTCGGGCTCTCTGGGGCCGGGCAAGGCAGCCGATTTGACCGTGCTTTCCTGCGGGCCGGAGGGCCTCGATGAGATATGGAAGGCCGAGGTAGATGCTACCTTCGTGTGTGGGAAACTTGCTTACTCACGCGTAGGGCTCTTGGAGCTCAGGTAGCCCTTTATAAGGCTGGATAAGCCCTTCACAGGCCCATATCAGCCCTATCTTGCCTTGACATTTACGGCGGTCGTGACAGGCCCGGCGTTGTGCCATGGCCAATTTCAAGCCAGGCCGATGGGCCCCGAGGCCCGGGGCAATAAGGTGGTGGGCAAGCCTTATAATGGCTGGTGGGGGCGGATGGTCCTGCCATGGAACTCAGGGAGAGGATAATCGACACGCTGAAGAGGGGACCCATGCTGCTCAGGGAAATAGAGGCCACGGTGGGCGTGGCGGGAGAGCTGCTCGCTGAGGAGCTGACGAAGCTGGTGAAAGAAGGCCTCATCCGCCGGAGGAAGTCCAATGGCTGCTGGATTTACTGGCTCGGCGGAGACGGCCGATTGAGCCTCAGGGACTGGGAGATGGTAGAGGGCCTCACGGTCCTCCAAGTCCTGGAGGAGGCCTCTAAGCTGACCTGAGCACGCTTTTATGCCCGCTGAGGCCATTAGCCCACCCGGGCCCATGGAACTGAAGGTATGCAGGCGTATAGTAGAAGAACTCATGGCCATCGAGGAGCCCACCGAGCGTGATGTAGAGAAGGTCAAGCTCAGGTTGCTCAGGGCCCACAGGCTTCCTCGGCTGCCGCGGAACTCAGACCTGATAAAAGTCCTCAGGCCCGAGGAACGGGAGAAGCTCTTGCCCGTTCTGGTGAAGAAGAAGGTCCGGACAATCTCGGGCGTCGTGGTCATAACGGTCATGACGAAGCCCATGCGTTGCCCTAAGCCCGAGCCGTGCATCTACTGCCCCGGTGGGCCCGATATAGGGACCCCACAGTCCTACACGGGCCTTGAGCCAGCCTGCAGGAGGGCCCTCCAGAACGACTTTGACCCCTACGGGCAGGTCAGGTCCAGGATCAAGCAGCTGAGGGAAATTGGGCACGTGGTAGACAAGGTAGAGCTGATAATCTTAGGCGGGACCTTCACGGCCTACCCGGTCGAGTACCAACGTTGGTTCGTGAAGAGGTGCCTAGACGCCCTGAACGGCATCGAGGCCCCATCGCTTGAGGAGGCAAAGAGGATAGCCGAGACAAGGGCACCGATAAGGAACTCAGGCATAACGGTCGAGACCAGGCCTGATTGTGCGAGGGAGAAGGAAGCCGACCTCATGCTTGATCTAGGCGTCACGAGGGTAGAAGTGGGCGTCCAGACCCTCTACGACGACGTTTATGAGCTGGTCAAGAGGGGCCACACGGTAAAAGATGTCGAGGAGTGCTTCAGGATACTGAAGGACAGCGGCTTCAAGATAGTGGCCCACATGATGCTGAACTTGCCTGGCTCGGACCCGGGCAGGGACCTGGAGATGTTCAAGACGTTGTTCACGGACGAGCGTTTCAAGCCGGATGCCGTGAAGATATATCCGACCCTGGTTGTGAAGGGCACGGCTCTCTACGACATGTGGCGTGAGGGCCTCTGGGAGCCCTACTCTATTGACAAGCTGGTAAAGCTCATAGCGGACATAAAGACCATCGTGCCGCCCTGGGTGAGGATACAGCGTATCCAACGCGACATACCGGCGACCGTCATAGAAGCTGGGCCTAAGAAGGGCAACCTCAGGGAGCTCGTGCAAGCCTACATGAGGGCCAGGGGCCTACGCTGCCGCTGCATAAGGTGCCGGGAAGTAGGCCACAAGATGTTGAAGGAAGGCATCGTGCCCGACCCAGGCGACGTGAGGCTCGTGGACCGCCGGGAGGACGCTTCCGGGGGCGTGGACATATTCCTCTCCTTCGAGGACATTAGGCACGACATCCTCATAGGGTACGTACGGGTCAGGATACCGTCCGCGCTGGCCCACAGGCCAGAGGTCAAGGCCATCCCATCGGCCATCATAAGGGAGCTACACGTCTACGGCCCCATGGTGCCCGTCGGCTCTAGGAGGCCAGACGGATGGCAGCACAGGGGATACGGGGCCAAGCTGATTGCCGAGGCAGAGAGAATAGCCAGGGAAGAATATGATGTGAAGAAAATGCTCATACTTAGTGGCCTTGGCGTCAAGCATTATTATGCCAGATTTGGCTACAGGCCCGACGGGCCTTATGTCTCCAAGCCCTTAGGGCCCTGGCGTGCCGGGAAAAGTTAAAAACCGATGTCGGGGGTCCCTACCGGGAGGGGCCATGGGCTCGAGGCTCAAGGAGCTGATACCGAAGCCGAGGAGCAAGTTCCTACGTGTGAGGTGCCCTAAGTGTGGGAACGAGCAAATAGTGTTCAGCCACGCCACCACGCGTGTCAGGTGTTTCGTATGTGGGACACAGCTGACCGAACCGAGGGGAGGGAAGGCGAAGATACTGGGCGTGGTGGTCGAGGAGTTCGAGTGATAGGTGTTCTCGCACATGCCTATCCGGCCGGACGAGCTGCTTGAGCCTCCTTAATATGGGCCCGCACGGATGCGTGTGGGAGGTGGGGTGCGTGAGGAAGAAACGCGAGTGGCCCAGGGTCGGGGAGCTAGTCATAGCTACGGTCCATCGCATAACGGATTACGGTGCCTACGTCCTCCTGGATGAGTATGGGGATAAGGAAGGCCTGCTCCACATATCCGAGATATCCTCAAGCTGGGTTAGAAACATAAGGGATTGGGTCCGGGAAGGCCAGAAGGTGGTCCTCAAGGTCATAAGGGTGAACCCGAGAAAGGGCCACATAGACCTGTCGCTAAGGCGTGTGAGTGATTTCGAGAAGAAGAGGAAGTTCTTAGAGTGGAAGAGGTCGAGGAGGGCCAGGAGCATCCTCGCCACGGCGGCCAACAGGTTGAACATAAGGGCTGAAGAAGTCATAGAAGCCGTCTGGGGCAAGCTAGAGCGGGAGTTCGGTGAGGTCCTCGCTGGCCTTGAGGCCGTGGCCGAGGAAGGGCCTGGCCTCCTGCTGGAACTCGGCGTGCCAGAGCACATAGCGAAGGCCGTGGCCGAGGTGGCCAGCGAGAGGATGAGGAAGAAGGAGGTGAAGATAGCTGGCGTGCTGACCTTGACCTCCCTGGCCCCAGATGGCGTAAACCGTATCAAGAAGGCCCTCCTCGAAGCTGAGGCTGCTTGCCCAAGCCCTGCCAAGGCCAGCATATATGCCATAGGGGCCCCAAGGTACAGGGTCGAAATCGTGGCCAACGATTACAAGACAGCCGAGAAGGCCCTGAGGGCTGTGGCCGAGAAGGCCCTCGAGGTCATAAGGGAGCTGGAAGGCGAGGGTTCCTTCGAGAGGGAGGAGAAGTGAGGTGGCTGATGCGTAAGTGCGTCAACTGTGGCCGGTACACGCTCAGGCAGGATAAGTGCCCGGTCTGTGGCTCGGAGGTGAGGGTACCGCACCCGCCTAGGTTCTCGCCCGAGGATAAGTACGTGAAATACAGGATAAAAGCCAAGGAGGCCTCTCAAGACCAGGGTTAAAGTTAAATGTCCCTCCCGAGGGCCCTCTAAAGGCCATGGAGCTGAAGCACGTGACATACCGGTACAACCCGCTCTTGGAGCGGAAGGAGGTCTACTTCGAGATAGACCACTCCGACGTGGGCTCGACGCCCAAGCGGGCCGAGGTCAGGAAGCTGTTGGCCGAGCACTTCGGCGTCGAGGTCGGGAAGGTCATCGTCAGGAAGATAGAGACCACGACGGGGACCATGGTGACCCGTGGGGAAGCCCACATATATGATAGCGTCGAGATGGCCATGTTCGTGGAACCAGATTACATACTTAAGAGGAACCAGGTCATCACGGAAGAAGGCGAGAAGGCTGAAGAGGCCTCGGAGGGGTGATTTAGGTGCCCCCGAGGGAGAAGGGAGTCTGGACCTACTACGAGATAAAGGACGGCAAGCTCATCAGAAGGCTGCCCTTCTGTGAGCGGTGCGGCCCCGGCGTGTTCATGGCCGACCACGGGGACCGGTGGCAGTGCGGCAAGTGCGGCCTGACGAAGTTCAAGACGGAGTCCAGGGCCGGAGGGAAGAAAGGCGGTGGGAAATGAGGAGACCGTGTGCTTAGGCATAGAATCAACGGCCGATGACTTCTCGGTAGGCATAGTCAGCTCCGACGGCCGCATAATGACCAATATCATAGATGCTTTCGTATCGCCTGAGGGGGGCATACACCCGAGGGAGGCGGCGAGGCATCACTCCGAGGTGGCCGGGCGGGTCCTGGCCAGGGCCCTCGATGAGGCTGGCGTGAGCATGGCCGAGGTAGACGTGATAGCCTTCTCCCAGGGCCCCGGCATGGGCCCCTGCCTCAGGACGGGTGCCACCGTGGCCCGGGCCCTCGCGTCTTACTTCGAGAAGCCCATCGTGGGCGTCAACCACTGCGTGGCCCACGTAGAAATAGGCCGCCTGGCCTGCCGCATGGAGGACCCCCTGACGCTCTACGTATCTGGCGGGAACACGCTCGTCACAGCCTACGAGGCTGGCCGATACAGGGTCTTCGGGGAGACGCTCGACATACCCATAGGGAACTGCTTAGACGTCTTCGCCCGCGAGGCCGGCCTGAGGCCCGAACCCGGCAAGCCCCTCGGGGCCATCGTGGAGGAGCTGGCCTCCAAGGGCCGGGAGCTCGTCCCCCTGCCCTACGTGGTGAAGGGGATGGACCTCTCCTTCAGCGGCCTCCTCACGGCCGCCATAAGGCTCCTCAGGTCGGGCCGGTACAGGCTCGAGGACCTGTGCTTCAGCCTCCAGGAAGTAGCGTTCGCCATGCTGGCCGAGGTAACCGAGCGTGCCCTGGCCCACACGGAGAAAGGCGAGCTGCTCCTCACGGGCGGCGTGGCAACTAACAAACGCCTCAGGTCCATGTTGGAGCACGTGGCATCCGAGCACGGGGCCAGGTTCGCCGTCGTCCCCAAGGAGCTGGCCCTGGACAACGGGGCCATGATAGCCTGGACGGGCATCCTGGCCTACAAATCGGGCCTCACGACCCCCTTAGGGGAAAGCCACGTAAGGCCCAAGTGGCGTATAGACGAGGTCCCCATTCCCTGGAGATCCTGACGGACAGGGGGCCCGTATGCACGGTCTAACCTTCTTAGGGCTGTGGACCGCACCTATCGGGCGTGATGAAGATAGCGGTGGGGCGTCCTGTGGCCGGAAAAGGCAGGAGCTGATGGCTTACGCCATGACGGGCATACGGTCCCTTACTACCTCCGAGGAGGCCCGCCCCGCCATATCCTGCCGGAAGACTTATAGCTGTCAGATTATCAATGGCGGAGGTCACGAATATGTCGGAGGTAGTGCTGAAGGTGGGGAAGAAGGGCGAGATATACACGAGCAAGGAACTCCGGGAGAAGACGGGCATAAGGCCAGGGGGCCTCGTCAGAGCCGTAGTAGAGGGCCGTAAGCTCATAATCGAGGCCATTCCTGGCATAGAGGACTTGATAAAGGAGCCTGTGGTGGAGCTGACGCCCGAGGAAGCCGAAAGGCTGAGCGAGGAGATCCAGAGGGAGGAAGGCGTTTATGGCTAGTGAGGAGCTAATGCTGAACACAACCTACCTGCTCCCGATATTCGGCATCAGCGTGGGCCTGGAGGGCTTTGAGAAGCTTTTCCCCGAACTCCTAGCCAGATATACTGTGCTATACAACCCGGTCTCGCTGGTAGAAGCCAAGTGGATAGTGCTTAAGCTCGCCAAGAGAGAGCCGCAGGAGAGGGGCACGCTCCTGAAGAGGTTCAGGATGGGCCTCGAGGTCCTGCTGCGAGATGAAAGGCTCGGCCAGACAGAGCTGACTAATCCGGATGTCGAGGAGGTAGCCGACCTCCTCCTAACACGGGCGGGCGTAGCAGATTACTTTGACAGGCTAATCTACGCTACGGCGACCAGCCGGGGGAGCGTTCTGCTGACCGAGGACGAGGAGCTAACCCGAGTGGCCCGGAGGGGTGATCTACCAGCCCCTAAGAGGGTGATTAAATGGGAAGGTGTGGTGAGGGAGATACATCAGGTGTAATCGTGGTGCCGAGCGAGACTGATGCATTCTATTTCGGATCCGCTTGCCTCGTCTTACCGAAGGCTTATCTGACCCGGATCATTAAAATCAACGTGAAAGCTGGCTATAGCATTTTGCCCTGCTGGCCCGACTGGCTGGGTAGTTTAGCGGCCTGGATCCTCTTAGAGAAGTGGAGCACCGTGAGCCCTATGACTTCGCCCTTTCTGTATCGGATGATGATGTCCTCGTCCGTGAGGACAGCGTCATCAGCTTCCCTGTCAGGGCTGAAGGAGATATAGAGCACATCGGCCTCCCGGTCATAAGCCAGGCTTAGAGCCCTTGGGTCTATCCTGGCCTTCAACGTCTCCTCCATACCACCCGCCTCCTCCTGATCAGCCTATCGGCCTTAGAGGTGA
>NJEJ01000022.1 GCA_002255025.1 Candidatus Bathyarchaeota archaeon ex4484_135
ACCTCCTCTAGGTCCAATTTGCTCCTCCTCCGGGCTCAGCAGGCCTTACCGCTTCTTCTCCCTCCCGAAGACGAGGTAGAGGAAGGCCAGTAAGAGCGTTGCGAGTACGAGACTACCTAACATGAGCTTGAAGGCCGTGAAGAAGGCCGATTTACTCACGGCCAGCAGCAGCTCCCTCAAGGCCAATTCCCCTCAGCTCCCCCATTACCTCCTCGTATTCCTCGTCCTCACACTCAATAACCTCGTGCCAATTTAAGCACTCCGCCAGCCTCTGTGCGATCACGTGGTAACACAGGCGGGCCTTGCCGTCCATGACCCTGAAGTAGAAGTCGTCGCAGGAGCAGAAAGGTGCCCTCGGTAGGACCACGTACTCCCTCTCCCTGCCCACGACCACCCAGACGACACGGCCGCTAGGCCTGAAGACGTACTTCTTGACCCTTTTCTCCCTCAGGGCCTCTAGGGCACTAGCCAGCCTGGGCCCAAAGGCCCTGTACAACCTTGCCAGGTGGGAGAACTTCATGCAGCCTAGCTTTCTGAGTTCCGAACATACTTCCTCAAGCTCGGAGAGCTCGGGGACCGCCATCCCAGGTCTCTGAGGAGCGTGGGTGATAAGCTTTTCAACAGCCCTCACAACACCTTGGAAATGCTTATTTAACACCGCTTACTATTACCGGACGAGTGGGAACTTGCCCATAATGATATACAAGCTCTTGGTCGAGGCCGTTGAGGCATATGGGAGGCCTGTCACGACGGCGGAGCTGATCGATTACGTGAAGAAGAGGATACCAATGTGTGCCGACCACGTGCCCGACCACCTGCCCGTCCTGTACAGGCATGGCCTAGTCGACCGGAGGCTCGACATGGACAAGAAGGCGTACGTCTGGGAGCCAAAGAAGCCTTACAGGTCCGAAGTTGAGCTGGCCCGCGAATACCCAGAGCTCTTCTTAGAATCCATGTACTACCATGCTGTGTCGAAGGAGGTGGCTGGCCAGCCCATATCGCTCGACCTCGTCATAGAGCTACTCTACGAGATATCGGGCGGTAAGGAAGAGCGGCCCAAGGTAACCTTCGTCAGGAAAGTCCTGAGGCGTTTCAAGGAGAGGGAACCCGAACTCTACGAGAGGCTGGTCAGGGGGGTGCTTAAGGGCGAGGGCAAGTCGGCTGACCTGGAGCTCCTCAAGACCATAAAGCAAGTCATAAGGGAGCTGGCCAGGGAAGAGACCCTCAGGGCCCGGTGAGGCAGGCCGAGGATGCACGGCAGTTAAGCCTTTTATAATTCACGCACGAACATGCGAAGGGGCGGTATTTTGACCCAGGCCCGGGAGAGGCTTTACTTCCCCGGGATTTCCATGGACGAGCTCCAGCACCCATCCGATAGGAAGGCCCTATCGGCCCTGAGGAAGGTAAGGGGCTTGGACGTGATCACAAGGAAGATGATAGAGTGGGGCTTGGAGGGCAAGATAAGGAAGGAGCTCATGGCCAACTGCCTGAGGGTAAGCGAGAAGCAGTGTCCTAGCCTCTACGGGCTTTACAGGGATTGTACCCGGACGCTAGGCGTCGAGGACCCGCCGGAATTCTTCGTGGAATGTAATCCGCATCCGTCCTCCTACATCGTGGGCGTGACGAAGGCCATGGTGGTACTCAGCACGGGCCTGATTGACGTGATGGATGAAGGGGAACTCCGCTTCGTGTTAGGCCACATGCTGGGCCACCACCTATGCCAGCACGTGCTCTACCAGACCATGGCCCGCTACATATCCCAGATATTGGACCTCGTAGCCAGAACGACGCTCGGCCTTGGGGGACTGGTCGGCAAGCCCCTGGAAGTCGCCCTCATGTCCTGGAGCCGTGTCTCGGAGTTCAGTGCCGATAGGGCTGGCCTGTTGGCCTGCCAGGACTTGGATACTGCCCTTAGGGCCCTAATTAAGCTGGGCGTGCCGAGCAGGAAGCTGTGGAGCGAGATCAACATAGAAGAGCTGTTGAGGCAGGCTGCCGAGTTGGAGCCGGAGTTCGAGGTAGAAGTCCCTCCCGAGGGGAGGCTGGCAAAGCTGAAGGGCAAGCTCGGCCAGCTGAAGGAAAAGCTCAGCAAGCTCACCATAGGAACGAGGGCCCAGCCCTGGCCCGTCCTGAGGATAAGGGAACTCGTGAAATGGGCCCGCTCGGGAGAATACGAGGCCATCTTGGCTAGGGGGGAGCCATTAGAGCCACTCGGCTAGATCACGCCTAACGGGCGTCCTAGAGGGCATGGCCACGGCTGGTATGCCGAGCCTACGCCTTATCTCCTTGGCCAGTACGGCCCCTGAGCCCATCCGGTAGTTGTCCGTTATGACAAGCCTGGGCCCGCACTCCTCCACGTAGGCCAACAGGCCTTCGAAATCAGCATGGTCGCTCAGGCCGACGATATACTCTCCCTTGCGGACCTCTCTGACGGGCTTGCTGAACTCCCAGCCGCTGACGGTTATCCTCATGGCCATCTCACGGCCCCTCAGACGCCTGTAGTTGGAGGTGTGATAGAAAGCCACGTAGGGCTCGCCGCGTTCCACGAGCTCCCTGGCCTCCTGGGACCATATGGGCATGTAATCGCCGAGTATCATGCCGTACCGCTCGCAGACGCGAGCCACCTCGTAAACCTTCTTAGGCAGCACGAAAGGTGCCCAGACGCCGCCGTCCACGAGGATCTGCATGATCTCCTGGAGCTTCCCGTGGTAGCTGAAGATGTAGACCGGCCCTTCCCTCAGGCCCGACTCGACCAGCTCGACTAAGCGTTCCTCGACTTCGAACTCGAAGTCCCTGACCTGGCTCGGCCGGCCATACGTGGCTTCCATGACGAGCACGTCGGCCTCATAGACGGGCGTCCCGGGGAACTTGAAATCCCCAGTGTAGAGAAGCCTCGTGCCTTCCTCGTCCTCGACGAGGACCTGGGCAGCACCTATTATGTGCTTGGCCTTAAGGAGCCTTATGACCTCGCCTCTGAAGGCGAACTCACGGCCGTATTTGAGGCCAAGGGCGTTAGCAAGACGCGGAAGGTCCTTCCTCCTCAGGACGGCCAGTAGGTCCCTCGTGGCCTCCGTCATGAGGACCCAAGAACACTCCCTGAGGCTCTGGGAAAGACCAGATATGTGATCCCTGTGGGCGTGCGTTATGACTCTCACGGGTCTCGAGGGCTCATGAGCGTCGCATGCCACGTTCTTCCCGAGCAGGACGGCACCGTTTCCCGTTATCCTGGCCTTCCAGAGGTCGTCCTGGCTCTTTGTCCTCAAGGCCGGTTCCTCAGGGGCCAGCCGGCTTGGCAGTTGCCCTGAGGTCCTCTAGGCCAAACACCCTTACCTCAAACGGGTTGTGTATGACGTAGTCTACCTTCCCGCGGATTATTATGACACGGCCCCTCACCTCCGGCCCGAGCCACCTCACTATGCCTTCCTCGAATTCCACGAAGCCCAGGGCCCTGAGGATCGATATGGCTGCATCGAGTTCTGGCCCGCTGAGGCCCGTGAGGCTCGTTATGTCCTCGGGCGTTAGCTCCTCACGCTCCGATAGAACCGTTATGAGCTTCTCGAACTTGCTGACCTCCTCACCCGACATCACTCAACCCCCTCCCAGAGGGCCTTTACCTCCTCCTCGGTGAAGAATATACGCATTTCCTTCACGGCCCTCTCGGGACTGTCGGCAGCATGTATTACGTTCTGCGTTATGTCCAAGCCGTAATCGCCCCTTATGGTGCCAGGCTGGGCCTTGACGGGGTCCGTGGCACCTATCAGCTTCCTCATGGCCTCCACGGCCCTCGGTCCTTCTACGACCATGAGTAACACGGGCCCGGAAGTGACGTGCCTCACAAGCCTGTCGAAGAACTCCTTGCCCCTGTGGACGTCGTAGAGGCGTTCTGCTTCCTCCCTGCTCATCCTGTGTAACCTCATGGCCCTTATCCTCAGGCCCTTACGCTCGATCCTGGCTATTATCTCGCCCATCAGCCCCCTGCGGACCGCTTCAGGCTTCAGGAAAACGAACGTGATTTCCGCCAAGCACGCCACCTCCCGGACCTGTATGCCCGGGCCCAAAAGGCTTGCCATTATTAGTGTAACGGTCGGTCAAGCAGAGCCGCAAGCCTTATCCTACCAAGGCATTTAGAGCGGGCGGAGAGTGTAGGTCATGGAGAGGAGAGTAGCCGTCATAGGCGTCGGCTGGTCTGGCTTTGCACCTCAGACGGCTGATGTGTCCTACAAGGAACTCATGTTTGAGGCGGCCACGAGGGCTTATGACGATGCCGGCGTGGACCCGAGGCGTGATGTAGATAGCTTCATCACCTGTGCCGAGGACTACTGGGAGGGCTTCTCTATATTCGATGAGTTCGTCCCAGACCAGCTCGGGGCTGTCTTGAAACCGACCTGCACGGTATCTGGCGATGGCCTCCACGGGTTGGTGAATGCCGTGATGCAGATAGAATCTGGCCTCTTTGACGTGGTAGTCGTTGAGGCACACAGCAAGGCGTCTGACATACTGACCTACGAGGGCCTGCTGAAGTTCGCCATGGACCCCATATTCACTAGGCCCCTGGGCTGGCACCCGTATGCCCTGGCTGGCCTTGAGATGGCCAGATACCTGTACGACACGGGCAACACGGAAGAGCACTGTGCCATGGTGGTCGAGAAGAATAGGCGGAATGCCCTGGCGAACTCGCTTGCTTCCTACGCGGCCGACCTGACGGCCGATGACGTCATGGACTCAAGGCCCCTCTTTGAGCCCCTGAAGGAACTCGATGTGGCAGGCCTAGCCGATGGGTGCGTGGTCATGGTCTTGGCGGCCGAGGAGGTGGCCGAGAAATTGGCCGATAAGCCTGTGTGGGTGTTAGGCATGGGCTGGGCCAACGAGACTATATCGCCTGAGCTGAGGGATTGGTGCAGGCCCGTGTACGCTGAGATAGCGGCCGACATGGCCTACGCCATGGCCGGCATAAAGAACCCGGCGAAGGAAATCGATCTGCTCGAGGTAGATGACAGGTTCTCCTACAAGGAGCTCCAACACGTCGAGGCCCTCGGCGTATGCGATTATGGTGAGGCCAGCAGGCTCTTAGAAGATGGCGTTTTCGACCGGGATGGCGATTTGCCCGTGAACCCATCTGGCGGCTCCCTCGGGGTCGGGAACCTGCTCGAGGCCTCGGGCCTCTTCAGGGCCATGGAGGTCGTCCTCCAGCTCAGGGGCGAGGCTGGCCGCAGGCAGGTCCAGGACGTCGAGGTAGGGGTTGCCCAGAGCTGGCGTGGTCTCCCGACGGCCAGCGGTGCGGTAGTCATATTTGGTTCCGAGAAGGAGGTGAAGAAGCCATGATGGCCAGTATCAAGCGTAAGGTGGCCGTAATAGGGGCCGGTATAACGCTCTTCAGGCGTAGGCTGAAGGAGACGGGCCGCGAGCTATCCTTCTACGCCACCAAGATGGCCCTCGAGCAGGCTGGCATAACGCTTGACGACGTTGATGCCGTCGTGTGCGGCACCGCTCCGGATGCCTTCGACGGCGTCCACATGAAGGGCGAATACTTGGCCGATGGTATGGGAGGCCACAGGAGGCCCTTTGTCAGGGTCTATGTGGGAGGAGGCACCGGCGTCTTCACGCCCATAGCAGCTTGGTGGCACGTCGCATCTGGCCACTTCGACATAGTGTTGGCCGTCGCGGAGGAGAAGATGAGTTCCTGCTTCCCGCACCCGCAGAAGGCCTTCACGACCATATTTGACCCGATTTACACCAGGCCGCTTGGTGCCAACCTCGTCTGGATATTTGCCCTCGAGATGCAGAGGTACATGCACGTCCACGGCGTGAAGAAGGAGCAGATAGCCACCATAGCCGTCAAGAACAAGCGTAACGCCCTGGACCACCCGTGTGCCCAGCTGCCAGCCAAGATAACGGTCAAGGACGTGCTTGAGTCAGAGGTCATGGTCTGGCCCGTCCAGAGGCTGGACATAAGCCCGCCCAGCGATGGGGCTGCCGCCGTGGTCATGGCTGCCGAGCACGTGGCCAAGCAGCTCACGGACGACCCGGTGTGGATGGAGGGCGTGGGCTGGTGCCTCGACAGCACCTACTGGACCAACAGGGACCTGTATTACCCGAAGTATGTGGAGTATGCTGCCCGCATGGCTTACAAGATGGCCGGCATAAAGAACCCGCCCAAGGAGATCGATGTGGCCGAGCCCTATGACCCGTTCGACTACAAGGAGGCCCACCACGCCGAGGGGCTCATGCTGGCCAGGAAGGGCGAGTACCTGAAGGACGTCAAGGACGAGGACGACATATTCGCCAAGTATGGCCGCGACGGTGACCTGCCCATCTGCCCGTCCGGTGGCCTGTTGGGCGTTGGGAACCCCATAGCGGCCGCTGGCATGATGAAGGTCTGTGAGATATTCTGGCAGCTCCGCAAGGAAGCTGGCAAACGCCAGGTCAAGAACGACCCGAGGACGGGCGTCGCCCAGGCATGGGGCGACCTGATGCAGGTCGGCACGGTCATGGTGATGCGTGTGTAAGGGGGTGGGTATGGCATGTCCGTGAAGGTAAAGGAATACCGGGGCACTTACTACAGCCGGAAGGACCTAGAGGAAGGCCGCGTGATGGCCTTCAAGGATAGGCCCGAGGCCCGCTACGCCTGGGCCACGGGCGTAGCCATGGGCCGTTTCTTAGCCGAGCTGAAGCAGGGCCGTATAGTAGGCCGGAAGTGCCGTGTCTGCGGCCGCGTCCTCGTCCCGCCCAGGATGTTCTGCGAGATGTGCTTCAGGCCCACGGACGAGTGGGTCTACGTGTCCGATACGGGTACCGTCTTGACCTACTCTGTTTCCTACCTGGGCCCGGCTGCCGAGAGGCTGAAGGAGCCAATAATAATTGCTGTGATACAGCTCGATGGGGCCTCGCCCGGCATAGGCATACTGCACAAGCTGGGCGAGGTCAAGCCCGAGGAGGTCAAGGTGGGCATGCGTGTCAAAGCTGTCTGGAAGCCGCCTGAGGAACGCGAGGGTGCCATCACGGACATCCTATACTTCAGGCCCGTGGAGGAGGGGTGAGCATGTCGGTCGAGAGGTCCAGGCTCCCGGATGAGATAAAGCACTGGTATGGCGATATGATATGCGATTACACCTACACGCTCGGCATAGCGGGTGAGAAGTTCTTCACCGGCCTGAAGGAAGGCCGTATCCTCGGGACCAGGTGCCCGAGGTGTGGTGCCGTCTGGGTGCCGCCCAGCATCTACTGCCCGGATTGCTTCGAGGAGCTGACCGAGTGGGTCGAGGTGCCAGACGAAGGCATAGTGTTCTCCTTCACAATAGCTCACGCCGGCCCAGATGGAAAGCCCCTTCAGGAGCCCGAGATATACGCCTTCATACTGCTCGACGGTGCTGACGGAGGCCTTCTCCACAAGTTGGGCGAGGTAAGGCCGGAAGAAGTCTACATAGGCATGCGTGTCAAGGCTGTCTGGGCTCCAGAGGCCGAGCGTAAGGGTGCCATCACGGACATAAGGTACTTCAAGCCTGTCGAGTGAGGTACCAGGCTACCGATGTTTTATTGCCCTCGTCCTCCCCTTATCCCAAGGCTTATATTTCTTACCTCCCGGCCCAGCTCGGCCGAGTGGTGCGTGGCCATGGGTGCCGTAGTGAGGCAGTTCGTATCGGCCGACCCGAGCAAGTGCATAGGTTGCGGGCTATGCGAGTTCGCGTGTGCCCTGGAGAAGGAAGGCACCTTGGATGCTACTAAATCGAGGATAAGGGTTGTCAGGCTCAGCCCCATGGCTAATGCGGCTGTGGCATGCCGGTTCTGCGAGAACGCACCCTGCGTCAGGGCCTGTCTCAGGGACGCCCTTTACCAGGACGAGGAAGGCATAATCCACGTAGAAGACGCCAAGTGCGACCTGTGCGGCTGGTGTATAGAGGCCTGTCCGTACGGTGCCATAGTGCTCGACCCCGAGAGGACCACGGTCCTCATATGTGACCTCTGCGGCGGCGAGCCGAAGTGCGTGGAGATATGCCCGACCGAGGCCCTGTCCCTGGCCACGGAGGAAGAGGCCCGCAAGCTGTGGCACGAATCCATATCGTCCATAGTGTCCGAGGTCAAGCAAGTAGTCGAGCGTGGTGCCTGGGAGCTGCTGTTCGCCAGGGCATCCGATATAGCGGGCAAGGTAGAGGCCAAGCTGAAGGAGTTGGCCAAGATGGTGGCTTCCGCTGGGCCAAGCTGAGTTCAGGACGTCTCCTCAGATATGATTTCCAAGAACTTCTGGGCATCCTCAGCCATGTGGACGTTGTTGAACAGCACGTAGGCCTCCTCCACGCCCTCAGCCTCGAGGCCCGTGATTATTTCGGCCAACTTCTTGAGGTCTTCCTCCGTGTACTTGTACCTGTAATCGAACTCCCTGGGGGCCAGCCCGTGGAGCCTCGTGTAGAAGACGGGGCCCACCACCACGGGCCCATGCCTCAAGACGTCCGTGACGTATATCAGGTCAAGCTCCCCACAGAGGGCCCTCACGGCGTCTAAATGCTCACGCCAATCTGCCCTGGGCTCCCAGGCTATCATCAGGCCGTGCCTGTTTATGGAGCCGAAGAAGGCCCTGACGTTCTCCACGTTCTCGTCCGTGAACCTGAAGCTGGGCGGGCACTGGACGACACATATCCTGGCCCCGAGGACCCTGCAGACCTTGGCCGTCTTCTCCCAGGCCTCGAAGTTCTCCTCCGTGGGCCTGAGGAAGCCATACCGGTCTTTCTTATCCTCGGGAACCGTTATGCCAGCCTTACGCCAAGTGGGACTGGTCGATGGGTGCGTTATGGCCTGCCAACACTTGACTGTGAACTCGAAATCCCCAGGGACCTGTGAACGCCACTTCTGGACCGTGCTGACCCTCGGGAGCTTGTAGAAGGTCTTCTGGACCTCCACGAGCTTAAAGCGGGCGTAATAGGCCTTCATGCCCCCCTTGACGGCAAACCCGCAGCAACCTACCTTAATGAGCAATCTCGCCCCCGCCTAAAAGGGCCAGCAGGCAGCCTTAAGGCTGTTTTACCCGGATATCTTCAAAACCCATAATTCAGGTCAGCTGTACTTCCTGAAGCCGAGCTGGCGGGCTACTTCCCTGAAGCACTGACGGCACAGGTAGAGGCCATATTTCCTTATGATGGCGTTGTGGCTACCGCACCTACGGCACTTGTAAGCACCTTTCCCGAACTTCTTCTCCTTCTTCTTCGGCTTAGCCACGCCAGCCCACCAAGAAGGGCCTGTGGAAGGGACCATATAAGGTTAGCCCCCAGCATCAGGCCCGCTCATACTATTTCCACGCCCAACTCATGCTTGGCGAACACCATGCCTTCCTCGCGGGTCAGCAGGTGCTTACGGCCAATTTTGGCACGGCATCGCCTCCTACGCTTAACCCTGTAGCCCGGCCTCTCGAGGGAAACGCAGACATCCATGCCTATTATGCCCAACTCAGGCTTATACTTCGTGCCAGGTATCTCTATGTGCTCCTTTATGCCGAAGGAGAAGTTGCCGTGTTCATCAAAGTTGGAGGCCTTAACCTTGTTCTCCACGGCGGCGAGGGCCTTCTTCAAGAACTCTATGGCCTTCTGCTTCCTGAGCGTCACAACGCACGCTATGGGCTCTCCCTTCCTTATCCCGAACCCTCTTATGGTCTTCTTGGCCTTCCTTATGCATGGCTTCTGGCCCGTAAGCTCCTCGAGTATCTTCATGGCTTTCTCGAGGGGTTCGCCGGACTTTCCGACGCAGCAGTTCACGACCACCTTCTCTATCCTCGGTTTCAGCATGGGGTTCTTCGACCAACGCTCTAGAATCTCGGCCTCAACCGCCGGGTCGAGCGGGCCCTCGGGCGGGCACATCTCACGGTACCTCCGGGAGCGATATGGCTGGCTCCTCCCGGCCTACCACGAAGACGTAATCCAATATGGACCTTATGTGCTCGCCCTTGGGGGTCTCGAGCTCTACTTCGAAACGCCTCCTCTTCACGCCCCTGAGCTCCCTTATCTCGACTATACGGCCGTGGAAGCCCATGTTCTTCCCGCCAGTTATGATGGCATAAGCACCTTCTTCCAGCTTGAAGTGGTCCTGTACCTCTTGGTCGGGCAAGCTCAGCTTCAGGGAGTCGAGGGTCCTGTAGGTGTCCTCGACCGGGTTGGTCGGGTCAGCCACCCTTATCAGGACGTTCCGGCCGTCGTGCAGGTTCAGCTGTATGTGGCCTCCCTTCACGGTCGTCTTGTCCTCGATACGGCATATCTTGAAGCCCGTTTCCTCGCCATTTATCGGGTGTAGCTCAAGGCCCTTGGGCGTCGGGAGGACCCTGAAGCTCTGGCCCAGCTTTTCTATGGTCACCACGTCCATGAGGCCGACGGGGAACTTGGGCTCCTTCCTCACGACGCCGTCAACCTTCACGTATCCCCTGTGTATGATTATCTCGGCTTCCCGGGCCGTCTTGGCCAAGCTAAGGATATCACGGACCAGTATGAGGAGCGGTATGCAGCGTTCTATCGGGTGCGGGCCCGGTATAGGCCTCACGGTCCATGTGTACTCCTTCCTGAGTATGGGCCAGAACTTGGGGGCCGGGAGCCTCTTCAGGTGCCTCTTAGGACCTTTCCTCCCCACCTTCCTCCACCTCCGGGGCCTTTTCTTCCTCGGCCGCCTTCTCCCTGGCCTTCATCTTCCTCTCTATTATCTTCTTCCTCCACTTGTCCTTCAGGTCAAGCTCGATTATCATGACCTTTGAGGCGTATATGGGCACGTTCACGGTGGACCCATCTACCTTAGTCCTCGTCACGGTATCCATGTAGACCCGGCCCCGCTCCCTATCGACCCTTATGACCTTGCCCGTCACGCCCTTAAAGTCGCCCCTCATGACCATCACTCTGTCGCCCACCCGGACCGGGAGGGACCTGAAGCCGTACTTCTCCCTCAGCTCCCGGGAGAGAGGGGCCGATAGGAGCTTGTGCCTGAGGTGGTGGGGCATAGTGTAAACTGCCTTACGCTGCTTCCTCGGCTTCGCTGATGCTGTCAGGGCCATCTCGCGTCCCCTCTCCTCAGCTTTGCTCATGCTGGAGGAAAGGCCCTATTAAGGGTTAGCCTCCCGACCGGTTGCCAGAAGGCTGGTAAGACTAAACTATCATGCTCGCGGCTCTAGCTATGCTGGGCCACCTCTCGGCGGCCTCCCGGGCCACCGGCCCCCTTATCTCTGAGCCCTTCAGCTCCCCGTCTTCCGTCACGAGGACGGCTGCGTTGTCCTCGAACTGGACCCAGGTGCCATCGGCACGCCTGTAGGGCTTCCTCTGCCTTATCACCACGGCCCTGAAGATCTGCTTACCTGGATGAGCTTCAGCTCCCTAGCACCCGTGTTATCCGCACACCTGAGTATGGCCCCCACGGGCAGGCCCCTAGATATCTTTGGGACCTGAGCTGCCACGCCCCTGGCCACGAACACCCTTGCCCTAGCCCTCGCCCTCGACATAGCCTCCGGCAGTAGGCCCGGCCTTACATAAGCCTTCCTCAGGTGGTCCCTCGAGGACACAATTTTAAAAAGCGGGGTGCATGGCTGATCATGAGGAAGGCGTTTTGAGGCGGCTCAAGGTAGCCGTGATAGGAGTTGGCTTCTGGGGAAGGAACCATGCTAGGGTGCTGAGCGGGCTCGAGAAAGCCGAGTTGGTAGCGGTCTGCGATTTAGACGAGTCAAGGGCACGGACGGTGGCCGAGAAGTACGGGGCAGAGGCCTACACCGATAGCACCGAGCTCCTGAGGAGGGAGGATATCGAAGCGGTCACGATATGCACTTGGTCAACTGTCCTCAGCGAGGAGGCCAGGAAGGCTCTTGAGGCTGGCAAACATGTCTTGGTCGAGAAGCCCATGGCCAAGAGCTCCAAGGAAGCCCGGGAACTCGTGGAGCTGGCCGAGAAGGAGGACCTAATCCTGGCGGTGGGCTTCGTGGAGAGGTTCAATCCCGGCCTCAGGCGTGTCTTGGAGATGGTGGGCAAAGGCGAGGTAGGCGAGGTCCTGAGTGCCCTAGCCAGGAGGCTGTCGAGGTGGCCCAAGAGGCCCTGGGACGTGGGGGTCGTGCGGGACTTAGCCATCCACGACCTAGACATACTGAGGCATATCTTCGGCTGCCAGCCCGAATCGGTTTACGCCAGGGTGAGGTACTCCAACTCGGGGATTGACGACTACGCTTTCATAACGCTCTCCTTCCCGGACGGGATGGGCCTCGTCGAGACCAGCTGGCTAACGGCCCCAAAGGTCAGAGAGCTCGTGGTCTCGGGGACCGAGGGCGTCCTTAAGCTCGATTACCTGACCCAGGCAATCAACATCCTCAGGAGAGGGGACAGTGAGCCATATGAGGTGGGCGGGGAGTGGAGGGAGCCGCTCAAGATAGAGCTAGAGCACTTCGTTGAATGCGTCCTTTACCACAAGGAGCCCCTGGTGTCGGGCAGGGATGGCCTCCTCGCCCTGTCGCTGTGCGAAGCTGCCCTAGAGTCATCGGCCAAGGGAAGGCCGGTGAGCACGAGGCACCTGGCCGAATAACCGGTCGTGCACCCGGCTTCCTGACGTGCCATATAGGATGTCTCGCCCGTGCCGGTGCTGGCCGTTTTCTTGGCAGATTCTATGGATGCCATAGCACATTCGATAGCTGCCTCGTAAGCCTTCTTCGCATCATCTTCCCACTTCCTGATGAAGATGGTCCTATCCGTCCAGTTGCCAGTTTGGTTGTAGACCCGGTCCACGTAAGTCCGGTTGAGGTAATTGGCCATGCGGGTCAGGTTCCCGAGGGCCCACCTGTAATACCTCGTGGCGTTCTCGTTGGCTAACCTGGTCTCGTTGGCCTTCTTGACCCACCACCAGGCCCTCTTGAGGAGCCCGTAGGGCTTCACGAGCCAGCAGGCGTGGTAGCTCCTGATTATGCCTGAGGCCACGTCCAAGAACGTCTGGTTGAACTCCTTTACCACCGGGAAGCCGGGCGAGAACGGGCTCACGACGGACTCTCTCGTCTCCACGTCGGGCCTCACGGGCATGACGTACCTCGCCACTATGGATTGGCCTTCCTCGGACAGAACGAAGTCCAAGAAGGCCTTGGCCAGGGCAGTCCTGCCTGGCCTGGCTCTTATGGCCATGGGGCAGGGCGAGAGGAAGGTGCCGTTCAGGTACCTTATGGCAAGCCAGCTGTAACCGGCCTCTATGACCATGTGGTAGGCTATTATATCCGGGCACATCACGGCCGCGTACCTGCCAGCCACCACCTCGAGCACGCTCACCCAGGGCTCACGGGTCATGTTGCCGGAGGAAGCCCATATGAACACCGAGTTGTTCCAGGCCCTGGTCCAGCCGAGGCTTTCGTTCCCGAGGGCCCAGGCCTCGTAGGCGTAGATGGATACGGCAATCCCTTTGGAGTAAGGCTCCCCGGTCGTGTCGGGCACGATGACCTTGTTCTCCAGCCTCAGGCAGAACTCGGCCAGCTCATCCCAATTGGACGGCAAGGGCCCTATCACGGCACCTGGGTCGTAGAGGAGGCAGGGTGCGTAGAGGCACCAGGCGTACCACCTCGGCGTCGGCACGCCCGGCTCCACTATCGGGCAGTTGTGGTAGGTGCCGTTTGGCACCAGCCCGAGCAGCTCTTCCTTCTCCGTCGAGTTATAGGGCACGAACAAGTCCTCATAGCCCTTTATCAGGTCGAGCGTGCCAGCCAGTAAGACATCGAAATCCAAGGTGCCGCTAGCGAACTCGTCTTCGAGCTGCCCAAAGTCCTCGAAGACCAGCTCGATTTTAACCTTAGAGCCGAAATTGTCGGAGTACCATTTCTCGAAGCCCGAGGCCAGCTCGCGGGCCAGGTCTTCGTGTAGAACGACACCTTCCTCAGGCGACAAGACGAAGAGGACCCTCACGTGCCTCACGGTTGGCACCTGGGGCCTCTGGGCATAGGTCCAGAGGCCCGTGGCCACCAACAGAGCGAGCACAACGGCCGCCAACAGGGCGACCTTCATGGGCGACCTCACATTTGCTCCCTCACCACGCCTAAGCCTCCTTCCTTTTAGGCCTAACTATAACGGGCCCGGTACGTGTGGCCATCCCTCCATCGGCCAACCTCAGGCCATCATCGGTCAGGTAGAAAGCCCGTCCCAATCGTTTGAGCGGGCACTCCTCTAGCTCACACCCGGTCCGGTGGATAGGGCATGTGGACCAGGCCTCCTTCACCAGGCCGAGGGCCTTCAGCTGCTCGAGGACCAGCTCAATTAGCTCCCTGCTGACCCCTAACTCTGAGCTTGCCTCACCTATGGTCAACAGGCCCTTCTCAGCCATGAGCTTGAGGAACTCCCTCAGCAAACTTCATCTGGCCTCCTTCCTGAGGACGTGGCCCCAAGACGCTAGGGCGAGCGGTAGGGCCGAGAAGAAGAGCCATATCTCAGGCCTCATCAGGCCCGCCGCCAGGGCTCCGAGGGCCCTGCCGCCTGATATGAGGGCCTCCAGGGCGTCTGCCAGGGAAATCAATATGTAGAGCACCCCAAAGGTGCCGGACAGGATGGTTCCGACTAACACGAAAGCTACGTCCTCTTGCTTCCCCTTCCAGAGGCCAATGGCGTACGAGAAGACGGCCCCTATCACGATGGAAGAGAAGGCACCAAATGCGTCGCTCGAGGGCAGCCAAGGGGACCTGAGGGGTGGCCCGATGCGGGGCAGGAACCAGGAGAAGATAGCGTTGACAAGCTCCAGCAGGCCTAGCACGGTGTAGGCGATGCCCAGGGCCAGCGAGTATAGGGCCATTCTCCTGCAGGCCCTCTGGCTCAGCTCGAGCCTTATGCTCATGTTCATCACCTCATCCTAACAGGAACCCCACGGTCACTACTAGGAAGGCCAACAGGTAAGCCATCAGGAGGCCGTAGAAGACCGTGAACAAGGTCCACTTCAGGGAGTTCGTCTCGCTGTACACGGTCCCGAGGGTGGCCACGCAGGGCATGTAGAGGAGCGTATCTCCTTGGCTATGAAGCCCAGCATGAGGGCTACTATGGCATGCCAATCGAAACCCAACGGCCTGAACAGGGGCTCTAGGGCCTTCCCTATCGCGGCCGCATAAGAGTTCTCGACCAGCTGACCTCCTAATGTGGCGTCCCAGGGGTGGGTAGCCAAGAACCAGATGAAGAGCATGGCACCGAATATGATGGTCCCGGCCTTCCTGACGAACAGCACGCCCCTCTCGTACATGTGGGCCAGGAGGCTCCTGAGCGTCGGCCTAGCATACATGGGCAGCTCGAGTATCAGGGCTCCCCTGCCCTTCTTGAAGAACGGGACCACTGACCTGAGCAGGAGTGCCGTCCCTATGGCCATCGCTATGCCGAGGACATACATGGAGAAGACGGCAACGGCCGCGTAAGCACCTAAGACGGCACCTCCTATGAGGACGTAAATCGGGAGCCGAGCACTACAAGATATGAACGGGCTGACCACTATGGTGAGGAGCCTGTCCTCCTCCCTATCTATAGTCCTGGTGGCCATGACGCTGGCTATGTTGCAGCCGAAGCCCAGCAGGAGCGGTATGAAGGAGCGGCCGTGCAGGCCGAGCCTGTACAGCAGCCTGTCCATGACGAAGGTGGCTCTGGCCAAGTAGCCCGTGTCCTCTAGGATGGCTAGGCCGAAGAAGAGGAAGAATATGGGAGGTATGAAGACTAAGACGCTCCCGAAGCCAGCACAAATGCCGTCGGCCACTAGAGAGGCCCACCGGGGGTTGGCGATTGTCTCCCGGGCTAGATCGCTGAGCCAGGTGAAGAACAGGTCTATGAGGTCGGATAAAGGAGCTGATACCTCGAACGTGAACTTGAAGAGAGCCCAGAGCAAGGCGAGGAATATCGGTATGCCCAGGGCCTTATGCAGGAAGACCCTATCGAGCAGGTCGGAAAGCGTGAGAGGCCTCTTGCCCCTGACGGCCCGGGCTAGTATCTGCCTTATGACCTCGTACCTCTTCTCCACCATGTAGATGCTCAGTTCTCCGCCCAACCTATCGCCTCCGATAGCTCGGCCCAGATCGGCCTCGACTTGAGCTTCTCTACTAGGTCCTCATCGCCCTCGAGCAGCCTTATGGCCAGCCACCTGGTCGGGTACCGCTTGGCTAGCTCGGCGTCCTTCCTGATGATGACCTCTAACTCTCTTATCGCCCTCTCTACCTCCGGCCCGTAATCGACTATGGGCCTCCTACGGCTCTTTCGGCCCTTCTTACGGGCTGCCTCGATTATGGCGTCCTTGAGCTCCTCCATGCCCTCCTTGGTCGTGGCCACAGTTGGGACCACAGGGACACCGAGCAGCCTGGAGAGCTGGCCCACGTCTATCTCGTAGCCCAGATCGTTGGCCACGTCCCACTTGTTGAGGGCTACTACCACGTTGGCCTCTAGCTCCAAGAGCTGGAGCGTGAGGTAGAGGTTCCTCTCGAGGTTAGTGGCATCTACTATGTCCACCACCACGTCGGGCTCCTCCTCGATTATATAGTCCCTGGCGATGATCTCGTCCACGGAGTTGGCTGCTAGGCTATAGACGCCGGGCAGGTCCACTATCTCCATCTCGATGCCCTTGTGGCGGCACTTGCCGACCTTCTTCTCGATCGTCTTGCCTGGCCAGTTCCCGACGTGTGCCCTCCCGCCCGTCAGGTTATTGAATATCAGACTCTTCCCGACGTTCGGGTTCCCTATCAAGGCTACTCTAATGATCATGGTCATGCCTCCTACCGGCCAAAAAGAGCTCCTTCAGGTCTCCTCCTCGATAGAATCCCTGACCAATATCTTCCTAGCCACGCCCCAGCCTAAGGCTATCTTGGACCCCTTGACCAGTACTAAGACAGGGCCTGGACCGGAGCGTAGGATCTTCACCTTCTCCCCCCTCATGAAGCCCAGCTCGGCGAGACGCCTGGCTAGGCCCCTGCCAGCGATTATCCCTATTACCACGGCTTCCTTGCCCTCGGGCAGCGTTGCCAAGGTCACTATCACGTTTCTCACGCCTCTCCCTTCTGGAGTTAGGCGTTCCTAACTCCCTTATAAAATTAATTATCGGCCATGGCTCAAAATATGACTAAAGGTTCTCAAGGAACGCTTGGCCTCCTTACGGGCTCGACGATGACTTTAGATGCCATGCCACGCCCTATGAGGAACCTGGCTCCTCTGATCTCGATCTCTATCGGGCCTATCATGACGTCCTTACGGACTACCCTGACGATCGCACCCGGCGTTATGCCTATCTCAGCCAGTTGGCCAGCAGCACCGTAGCCAGCTACGACGTTCCTCACGATGACCTCCGTACCCTCCTCTACGTCGGCGAGCGTCAGGACGCCGGGGCCAGGAGTTCCTACGGGCCCTTTGCCACCACGCCACCTCCTCATGTTATCACCGGCCTAGGAGCCGTGCCAGAGTTAATAAGCGTGGCAGCTGGGGCTCAGCGGCCAGCCAAGCAGAGGTACTGGCCTCTCTTCAGGCACTCAAGGCACTTGAGGCCATCAGGTGCGTTCAACAAGAACTCGGCAAGCCTCCTGAACACCCGGACGGTTTCGTCGTGGAGGACGTGCTCCATGGCACAGGCGTCTTCTTCAGCCACCGAGTTACTGACGCCTAGGGCCGTGAGGAAGGCCTTGAGGAGCCTGTGCCTCCCTATTATCCTGCGGGCAACCGATTCGCCTACCTCTGTGAGCATTATCCTGCCATAACGCTTGAAGGTCACGAGACCTTTCTCGCTCATTTTCCTCACCATCTGCGTCACGCTGGGGGGCTTGACCCCCAGGGCCCTGGCTATCTCCATGACCCTTGCGTATCCTTTCTCGCGTGATAGAACATATATGGCCTCGAGGTAATCCTCCATGGACCTAGATAGCCTGCCAGCCCTGCCGACCCCCGGTTCTCCCTTCCCCAAGACCGGGTGAGCGTGTATGGAAGTGCCTAATATGGTTTTCCCCGCGGGCCGAGAAATGCCCAAGAAAACTTGGCCCAGCAAGAAGAAGGGCGAGCTACTTCTTCCTGGGCTCGAAACTCCTGCAGCCGTCCGCGGATATGGAGGGCTCCTTCAGCTTACAGTAGAGGCCCTCCACGTTGTGCTTACAGGCCTTGTTGTTGCACGCATACCTGTATTCCTTCGTCTTCCTTATCACGTTGCTCCCGCACTTAGGACACCTA
>NJEJ01000083.1 GCA_002255025.1 Candidatus Bathyarchaeota archaeon ex4484_135
CCGGCACGTGGACGTTCCGTTTCTGTGCCGGAGCCGGGCCTCTCGGCCCGCACCCTCGCGGGTGCCGCGGTGGCCGCAGGTGGGTGGAGCTTCCCCAGGCCCCCTGGTCGCCCGGTGGGGCCCGACGGCCGCCCACCAGCTCGCCAGCCCATTTCATGGACGTGGAGGTAAGCTAAAAACGTGCTGCCTTTATAAGATAGGACCGACGTGCTAAAGACGGCTTGACGGAGGTAGTCATAAGGGGTCCTCTGGCCCGACGGCTGGTGAGAGGGGCCAGGGAAAAGGGCATGGACGTGAATTCCTACCTGGCTCGTTTGCTTGCTAATGACATGAGCCCTGCAGAACGCGTGGAGCTCTACGTAGAACTCCACGAGTCCTACATGGCCGAGGCTGAAGAGCTGGCTCGGGAGGGCAAGTTAGAACAGGCTGGCGAGAAAATGTGGGGAGCTGTATGTGCATTATTGAACGCCATAGGGGAGCAAAAAGGCTGGAGGCACTACAGCCACAGGGACTATTGTGATATAATAGAAGAACTCGCCGATGAACTCGGTAAGCCCGAGCTATCAGCTTGGTTCGCGAGTGCTGAAAGGCTCCACGCGAATTACTACCATGGCTTTTTAAGGGAAGCCACGTTTAAGCACCATGTTGAGGCGGTTAAAAAGCTCGTGAGTGAGCTCAGGAAGCTCCTTACTGAGCGATGAGGGCTTCCTAACCGGGCTCATTCCTGCTTCTCGGTGGCCCACATGTGCTCTAAGCTGTACCGGCCGAGCTCCTTAAGCAGCTCGGGATACTTCTCCAGGGCCTTCTGGACGAGGTGGAGGTAGCGGGCCAGCCGGGCGGCTTCCTCGCTCACCTCTATCAGGCGTCCCTCTAGGACCACATAGTGGCGGACCTCTACGTCCCTTATTTTGGCCACGAAGAGGGCCTCGTTCAAGGCCATGTGGAGCAAGAGGCAGTGCGGCGAGCCTTCTATGCTGGCCACTACGATTTCGACCGGCTTAGAGCAGGTCATCATGGAGGCCAGCTTGCCCATGAGCATGGTGGGGTTCTCGGTCTCTGGGCAACAGGTCAAGACGACACGGCCTTCCGCCAGCTCCTTGAAGACATCAGGGTAAAGGTTCTTCACGCACTCGGCAGCCAGCAGGATCTTAGCACGCCTGAGAGGAGGAGCTTTAACCCAGGTCTCAGTGGCCTTCAACCCGGACACCTGAACGCCAGATGCCCTGGGCTGAAAAGTATTACGGCCTGAGTGGGGATTGGGGGAGAGGGCGGCAAGGGGCTTAGCTCCCCCAATCCCCACTCTGAGGGCACGTTGGCACCTCCTATTTAAAACTAAGGGTCCACCTCCCGACCTCTTTTAAACAGAGGTCTGGAAAACTATCGCCCAATTATGCTCTTTATGAGATCCAATGCCTGATTAGGTTCTAAAATGCCAGCTCTGGCCTCCCTGAGCACCCTCTGGATGGAAGGGAGCCGCATGTACTTGTACTCTCTGTGGACGACCTTGAGGAGAGGACATCCGAAGTAAAGGCCCTTGAAGGGCCTTCCGGCCATTTTGGCCATCAATATGGTGTCGGTCTTAAAGAGGGCCAGCGAGGCTAGGAGATTGAGCCTAGCCAGCCTTTGGCCCTTGACCCTGAGCCAGTAAGCGGAGAAGCAGCCGGTAGGCAAAAGGTCTCCAAAGGCCACGGCTGGCAAGCCCATCTCGACCGCAGCCTTTAGTACCTCGCGTTCTATTTCCTCATGGCACATCCTGCAGGGGTGTCTCCGGCCAGCCCTGGCATGCTTTAACACGGCCCCGAAGACCTCCTCGTCCCCCTTCAGCCAGACGTGCTTGACGCCAAGCCTCGATATGACGGTTTTCATCCATTCCCTCGCCTCCTCCGGGATCATCCATCCTCCCGCATCGACAGTTATGGCCACGGGCTCCAGGCCGAGCTTCTCAGCCACGTAGAGGAGGGCTGTGCTATCGACGCCCCCGGAGAAGCCAACGGCCATGAAGGGCTCGCCCAAGGGCTCGAAGGAAGGCCATTTCCTTGGCGGGTAATCGAGTTCTGCCCTGAGGAGCTTGGCGATGCGGTTTAGTCCTTCCCTCAGCAGGCCGTCGGCCTTCTTGACCATCCTCACGACCTTTCCCAGGGCCTCCCTGACCCTGGCCTTCTTGACCATCAGGTCCGTGTAGGAGCGGACGGCCATGCCGGATAAGCCGAGCCTAGCCCTGACGGCCTTCAGGACGCGGCCCCCGGGGCCCAATATGGCTGATTTGTCCGGCCTGTCCGGGACCACGATGAGTAAGAAATTGCCTTCCTCATCGTAGTAGAGGGCCCTTACCCTGGGCCTCACCCTCGTCTTAAGGCCGAGTTCCCTCCTGACCCTCAGGACCGCCTTTAAGACCTCGCCCGGCCTTGGCCCTTTCATGCCGAGCCCTCGTTGACAGCCTCTTAAGGCCGAGCTCCAAGCTCACGCTAGCCATGAAGGCCCCGTGGCACCTACGGGAGTTCAGGTCCCTGGCCTCAGGGAAGGAACTCGATGCCATCCTGATATCGAGGCCCTCGAACATCTTCTACGCCACGGGCTTTAAGGGCGGCTCAAGGCTCCTCGTGCCAGCTGATGGGGAACCCGTCATCTTGGTCGGGGGAGTCGACCTGGTGGCAGCTCAAGAGCACTTCTCGGGGACGCCCGTCAAGGTCGAGCACATAAAGCTGGGCGAGAAGCTGGATGACCTGATGCTGAAGCTCTTAAAGGAAACGGGCATCAAGAAGCTGGGCTTTGATGAGCTGCCCTTGAAGACCTATTCCCGCCTCGTGAAAGAACTAGGACGAGGAAACCTAACCGACCTAAACGGCCCGATATGGGACCTCAGGAAGTCGAAGGACAAGCTAGAGAGGGAACTTGTCAGGAAGGCATGCCAGATGGCCGTTAAGGGTATGGAAATCGCATCTGAGCTCATGGAGCCCAGTCGAACGGAACTCGAAATAGTAGGTGAAATCGAGGAAGCCCTCAGGAAAGCAGGCTCGGAAGAGCACCCGTTCAACATAATCGTGGCCTCCGGGCCCAATTCTGCCCTACCGCACGCTAGGGCATCCGGCAGGGAGCTGAAGAAGGGCGAGCTTGTCATCGTGGACCTAGGTGCCACGTGCGGCGGTTACGTATCCGATATAACACGTACCTTCGTCGTTGGGAAGCCCGAGGGCTGGCAGGAGGAGATATACCACATAGTGAGGGAAGCCCAGGAGAAAGCCATAATGGCCCTTAGGGCTGGCCTGAAGGCTTCAGAAGTCGACAAAGTGGCCAGGTCGGTCATAGAAGAGGCTGGCTACGGGCCTTATTTCATCCACGGGCTGGGCCACGGCCTCGGCATAGAAGTCCACGAGCCCCCCAGGCTCGCACCTGGCTTTGAGGAAGCCCTCGGGGTCAATTACACCGTGACGGTTGAGCCAGGCATATACCTGCCCGGGAAAGGAGGGGTCCGCGTAGAGGACACGGTCCTGGTGCTGGAGGATGGCCGCGAGGTCCTGACGGAGTTCCCGTACGGCCTCGAGCTGCCTTAGCAGCCGGAGAACACGTCTAAATGACGGCCTGGGCGGGTTAGCATGAAGAGTAGGGAAATCACGGTCAAACCTAGGCTCAGGGCTAATAGTCCTGCGTTCTCAGGGGCCTGGACGGCTATTAAGGCAAGGTCGTAAATATATATCAAGGGGAAGAACATGTCCTCGGCCCCATCACCCTTCAAGACGAGTTCGTAAAGACCTATTATCACGAGGGAAACCAAGAACCAACCTGCGAAATTGCTGAGTGGCACACCGTGCCAGGTAGGGCCCCAGCCACCTTCCCAGACCCACGCCTGCCAAGAGATCATGGCCGGGTCTAGGGCTAGGTCGAGTATGACCATGAGAGAGGAAGCCAGGAGCACGAGTTTGAGCCCTTTGGCGAAGGGCCTGGCAGCTAGATAAGCCATAGCGGAGAAGACGCCCCACATAATGGGCACCACCACAGGCACGTTCAAGATCCGGGCGGTATCGAGAGCCACATATCTATACCTGCCGAAGGGCAGGCCAGTGGCAACGCCGATGACCTCGAAAGCTAAGCCGGTCGCAAAGCCCAGGATGAGCATGAGGGGGAGCTTCCTGTGGGAGTGGCCCATGAGGATTAGGGCTAGGAGGAAGCACGAGATATAGAAGGCACACGGGATGTAGAAGGCATCCGGGAGGCCGCTCGGCGAGCTGAACTCATAAAGCCAGATGGAACCCGTAAGTCCGGCTAACATGAGGGCCTTTGAGGCCACTAGGAAATAATCATCGCTCCCATCAGCTTTCAACGGCCAAACCTCCTCTGCCTCATCTGGTATGTCCTTATGGCCCTAAGGAGGTCAATTCGCCTGAACTCGGGCCAGTAAACGTCTAGGAAGCAGAGCTCGCTGTAAGCACACTGCCAGAGCAGGAAGCCGCTCAGCCTCTCCTCGCCAGAAGTCCTTATTATCAGGTCTGGGTCCCTGAGCTCGGGCGGGAGGTAGCCAGTATAGAGGTACCTCTCGAAAAGCTCTTCATCTATTTCCTCAGGCCTCAGCTGGCCTTCTGCCACGTCCCTCGCTATCTTCCTGACGGCGTCTAATATCTCGGCACGGCCGCCGTAGGCTATGGCTATGTTCAGGAAGTGCCTGTCGTAGTGCTTGGTGGCTTCCTCTACTTCCTCAGCCAGCTTCCTTAAGTCCGGCGGCAGCAAGTCCGTCCGACCTATTATCTTCACCCTGACCTCATGTTTCCTTATCATATCGCTTTCCCTCAGCTCGGCGAGCTTCTTCTTAAAGAGCTTCATGAGTTCCACGACCTCCTGAGGCGTCCTCCTGAAGTTCTCCGTTGAGAAGGCGTAGAGCGTCACGGTCCTTATGCCCAAGTCGAGGCACCACTTGAGGAACTCCTCGACTCTCTCAGCCCCCATCCTGTGGCCCATCCAGGGGTTCAGGCCGTGCATCTTGGCCCAACGCCTGTTCCCATCTAGGATTATGGCCACGTGTTCTGGGACGGACCTGTCCTTGACTTGGAACTCAAGCCACCTCTCGTAAAGCTTGTAGACACCCCACTTCAGCATGACGGATCTGACCTTATGGACATCTATACCCAGCCACTTAGCTAAGGCCTCGAGAAGCGATATGAGCTTCTCGAGGAACTTCATGCCTAAATCCTCGCCCCCTCAAGGGCCCTTGAGCAAGGGCAGTTCCGTTCCTCAGGAATCCTGGGTATGGCCTCGACCAGTATGGCCCTGACGACTTCCCTGAGCTTAGAGGCCATCTCGAGTACCTCTGTGGCCGTGAGCCTGTCCTGCACTCCGGCCGCCATGTTGGACACGAAGCATATGCTGGCATAGCACATCTCGAGTTCGCGGGCCAGGAAGGCCTCGGGCGAGATCGTCATACCTACTAAATCGGCACCTAACACCCTAAGGGCCCTTATCTCAGCCGGCGTTTCGAACCTGGGCCCTTCGGTGCAGGCTATCACGCCTTTATCGTGCACCCTGGGATGCTTAGAACGTGCCACTTCTACGAGGACCGATCTGAGTTCAGGGCAGAAGGGCTCTGTGACATCGATATGGACTACCTCTGGTCCCTCATAGAAGGTCTGGTCCCTCGAGCGTGTGAAATCTATTATGTCGTGCGGTATGACTATGTCCCCGGGCTTTATGTCCAGGTTTATGGCACCAACAGCATTTGTGGCCAATATGCGTTCGACCCCGAGGGCCTTTAAGGCCCATATGTTTGCCCTGTAGTTGACCTTATGGGGCGGGAACTCGTGCCCTGGGCCGTGCCTGGCCAATAGGACGACCTCCCGGCCAGATACTTCCCCGACGATCAGCTTGGGCGGGAAGCCATAAGGCGTCCCAACCCTTATCTCTCTGGCCCCTTCAAGTACTTCCTCGAAGCCTGTGCCGCCTATTATGGCTATCTTAGCCTCCCCGCCCCTCGGCATCTCCTCTCCCACGCCTCCTGAATTTCAGCTTAAAGGCACTCGTCACGAGGGCTGCCGCTGAGGTTATCAGTATGCCCAAGAGGATGGTCGTCATCAGGTTCGTGTAGCTAGCCATGGGGTTGACGAGCATCTTGCCCACCTCGTAGAGGAGCTTGTAAGACCACATGCATACCATGAGGCCCACGAGGCCGTACCAGCCCCTCGGGTCCCTCTT
>NJEJ01000023.1 GCA_002255025.1 Candidatus Bathyarchaeota archaeon ex4484_135
TCGCAACGCTCTTACTGGCCTTCCTCTACCTCGTCTTCGGGAGGGAGAAGAAGCGGTAAGGCCTGCTGAGCCCGGAGGAGGAGCAAATTGGACCTAGAGGAGGTAGTGGAGAAGATAGTATCCCAGAGGCCCGACCTATCACGTGAGGAAGTCCTCAGGATGATAGAAGAACGTGCCTCAAGGTCGGGTGCCGTGGTCAGCATGCTGAGTGCTGCCCTCTCCCTCGCCAGGGAGTTGGGCGTCGATTTAGACCTCAAGTTCGAGCCTGGGACCTCCATAAAGGACTTGGTCACGGGCCTGAGCGACGTGACCATCACGGGCCGAGTGATGAGCCTGAGGCGTGTGAGGAAGTTCAGGCGTAGGAATAGCTCTGTCGGGAAGATGGCCAGCATGGTCATATCAGATGGCACGGGCTCTATAAGGGTCGTCCTCTGGGATGAGAAAGCCGATCTGGTCGAATCGGGCGAGATCGAGGTAGGCCAGGTCGTGCAGGTAGCACATGGCTACACGAGGGAAGGTCTGGGGGGCCGGTTGGAGCTACACGTGGGCCCCAGGGGCCTCATAACGGTCAACCCGCCGGGCGTGGACGAATCAAGATTCCCGAGCCCGTTCCCCGAGCCCATCAAGATAGGCCAGATAAGCCCCGAGGACCGCGTTGTAAGCGTGGAGGGTTTCATATGCTCCATGAGGCCCCCGACGAAGTTCAGGAGGCCGGACGGCTCTGAGGGCAAGGTGCTCAGGCTCGTTTTAGCGGACGAAACGGGCTCCACGACCTGTGTCCTATGGGATGATGCTGCCGAGGCCTGCGAGGGTCTCGAAATCGGGAGCAAGCTGAGGCTATTAGGTGCTAGGGTCAGGGAATCCCTGACGGGCCGGTTAGAACTGCACGTGGAACGGGCTGGCCAAGTCGAGGTGTTGCCCGGGAAGGCCGAGGTCCCGATCAGCGAGCTGGCCAAGGTAGCCGACCTGCGGCCTGGCCAATTCGGCGTGAACGTCCTCGTCAAGGTCCTGAGGGTCGGCGGCATCAGGGAGCTCAGGACGGGCCGTGTGGCCACGCTCGTCGTTGCAGACGGCACGGGCTCCATCAGGCTGGACCTCTGGGATGAGAAAGCCGATCTGGCCAGCCAGATAAGGCCCGGCGACCTCCTGCTCCTCAGGAACGCCTACGTGAGGGAGCGTAGGGGGACGCCCGTGCTCAGCCTGGGCAAGATGGGCTCTTTAGAGCTGAACCCAGAAGGGCTCGAGCTTGAGGTCCTGAGCGTCACGGAGGCGGAGCTAAGGCCCCTCAAGGACATAACGAGCGAGGGAGGTCCCTATACAGTAGAGGTCGTCATAGAAACGGCCCCGGAGCTGAGGGAGGTCATGACCTCCCGGGGCGAGAAGGTCAGCGTGGCCAGCACGAGGGTCAGCGACGGCACGGGCGAGATGAGGTTGTCCGTCTGGCGTGATCTAGCCGACCAACTCGTGGCCCTGCCCGTCGGGACCAAGATAAGGGTCCACAACGTCTGGGCCAAGGAAGGCCCGTTCGGCCTCGAGCTCACGTCGGGCGTGGACTCCTTTATAGAGGTCGTGGAGGAGCCAGGTGGCTCCTGATGTTGGTCGACCGCCTCGTGGCCAGCGTCTTAAAGAGGGCCGAGGGCCTGGGGCTGGAGGTAACCGATTACTGTGCTGGCCTGAGGTACTGTTACACCGTAGTATCCGATGGGTCCGAGGAGGCCATGGGCTTAGCCTACCTGCCCAGGCTGGACATAGGCCATGACACGCTGCCCGAGGCCGTGGAACTCGGGGATGCCTTAAAGTTCGTCTCGAGCACGAGCCTACTCCACAAGACCCTTGGCATCTCAATGGCGAACGCGGTATCACAGTTCCTGTTGGAGCCCGATGAACTCCCCAAGGGAGATGTGCTCGACTACCTCGAGCTGAGGCCGGACGATAAGGTGGTCCTCGTGGGCTACATGAGGCCGATTTACGAGGCCTTGGACAAATCGGGCTTAGAGATCGTGGCCGTCGAGAGGGACCCCATGCTGAGGAGCAACGTAGCCCTGCCGGACACCATGCTGCCCCGGGTCCTGGAAGACGCCACCGCCTGTATCGCGACTGGCTCCTGTCTCGTCAACGACACGCTCGACCTCGTGGTCCGGGAGGCCAGAAAGTGCCGGATTAGAGCTCTTGTCGGGCCAACGGCCCAGCTTCTGCCGGATCTGCTCCACTCGGCTGGCTTCACGCATGTCGCCAGCATCCACGTATCGGATGTCAGGTCCGCTGCCAGGGCTGTGCTGAGGGGTGGTGGGACCAAGGAACTCCTGAAGTATTCCGTGAAGTACGTCTCTCTTTCGGAGAACCTTATTAGCTGAGTTCTCTCAAGCTAAGAGGACTTGTCCCAGGAGGTCCTCAGGTCCATATCAGCCGTAGTTGACCGGTACTTCAGCCGCGTGCTGAAGTTGGCCGAGGAAATGATATCTGTGCCAACCGTCAATCCCCCGGGCCTGAATTACGAAGAGTTGGCCGAACTTGTGGCCAACGAGATGGATGGGCTAGGCCTCGAAGTATCCGTTCACGAGGCACCTCACGAGGAGGTAGGCGAGGGAGGTTCTAAGAGGCTCAACGTGCTCGGAAAGCTAGCCTTTAGCCTTGAAGGGCCGTCAATTCACTTCCACGGCCATTACGATGTCGTACCAGCCAGCGGAGGTTGGTCGACGGAGCCCTTCAGGCCCGTCGTGAGGGACGGGAAGCTCTACGGCAGAGGGGCAAGCGACATGAAGGCTGCCTTAGCTGCCTCCGTCTACATGCCCGTGTTGGCGAGGGAAGCGGCAGAAGAGCTCGACTTGAGGCTCCGCGGCGAGGTGTTGGTCTCGGCGACGCCAGATGAGGAAACGGGCGGCCAGGCCGGTGCTGGCTACCTCGTCGAGGAAGGCATCGTAAGGGGCGTGGACTACACCATAGTTCCGGAGCCCACTTTCCTGACCTATATATGGCACGTCCAGAAGGGCTGCCTATGGCTCAAGGTAATCCTCAGGGGGCGGGAGGCACACGGCTCGATACCGCACCTGGGCCTGAACGCCTTCGAGAAGATGGCCGAGCTGGCCCTGAGGCTCGTGGAATACGACAGGGCCCTCAGGTCGAAGGTGAGCAAGACGCCAGCTTACCCAGAGGGAGCCAATAGGGCCTCCCTGGCCATAGGGGGCATGTGCGGGAGCGGCGAGGCCGTCAACGTGGTGCCCGGGACAGCCTGGTTCACCATAGACAGGCGTGTCCTCCCCGAGGAGAGCACACGGGAGGCCGAGGAAGCCGTAATGGCCGTGATAAAGGCCTTCGAGCGTGATAACCCGGGCGTTGAGGTCCGTGTTGAAGAACTGCTCAGGATAGAGCCATCCGGCATACCGGCCGACCACGAGCTTGTTGGGATGGTCAAGAAGGCCCTATCTGACGTCCTGGACCTTGAAGGGAAGCCCGTCTTGTGCCCGGGCTTCCTAAACACCCGCTACTTCGTGGCAAAGGGCATGCCAGCCGTGGCCTGGGGGCCCGGGGACCTGGAGCAGGCCCACTCGCCCGACGAGCACATAGAGCTCCTGAAGCTGAGGGATTGGCTTAAGGCAGCCGTCTACCTGGTCCTAGAGAGCTTGAGGTAAGCAGGAGTTCTTCATCTGCCATCCGGGTAAGGATGGTTACCGGGTGGAACACCGCCTCCTTGCCGCTGCTACTTCTGCTCTCTATCGACGGCTGCCTTTAACAGCTCGGATACCTTACGGCACCCTATCCTAGCTATGTAGGGCCCGAGCCTGGGCCCCTTGGGCATGCCGAGCAGTATGCGGTAGAGGAGCCTGAAGAAGTCCGCTGGCCTGATGCCGTGGGACCTGGCTATCTCGAATATGGCGTCCTGTACCTCCTGGCCCGGGCGTTCTACGCTGAGGAATTCCGCCAGGGCCAAGACGGCCTTCCGCTCAGCCTCGGTCATTTCCACGCGCTCTGCCTCACGCTCGACGGCCTGGACGCCGAAGTCCCTGGCCCACCTGATGGCGTACCGGACCTTCTGGACCAGCCTCTCCGGGACCGGCTGGCCCTTCTTCAAGTAGCCGTAGGCCCTGAGGCAGGAGAGCACGTATTCTTCCTCCGAGCCCTCAGGTGCTATAGAGGCCAGGTAGGCCAGGAGGTTGTAGGGCACGTAAACGCCCATGGGCTCCCTCGGCGGCCTGAGGTTCCACACGTACTCGTAAAGGCCCCTGAGCTTGGCCCTCTCGAACTCGTCTTCGACCTCCTTGAGGCCGAAGTATACCTGCTCAAGCCTGTCTAGCTCGTCCACGTACTTCGGCACATCTGATATGTCTAGCTTGCGGGTCCCCACGAACCTCTTCAGCATGAGGAGCATGAGGCTCTGGGGAGGGCCGTACTTCAGCCACATCTGGGGCGTTAGGACGTTGCCCTTGGACTTCGATATCTTGCGGCCCGACTTGTCCAAGAAGAGCTCGTACCTGACGTGGTAGGGAGGCTCGAAGCCGAGTATCTCACGGCATATCCTGTCGTTCGAGCGGACGGATGTCTCTATGTCCTTCCCGTAGGCCTCAAAGCATATCTTGAGGGCGGCCCAGCGGGCCGCGAACTCGCCTGCCACCCAGGCCAACTTCCCATCATCGGTCTTTATGTCCGCCTCGCCCTCGTGCCCACAGCCTTCTAGCCAGCGGCCCTTGACCTCCACGCCCTCGCACTTGTACGACACGCGGTCCGTCTTCGGATCGAAGGCATAGGCCCTCGTGGTGTATATGCGTCCGCAGTTCTCACACACGGCGAAGTAGGGCAGGGCCTCCAGGTACTTCTCGGAACCTGTCGTGTCGGCTACTATCTGGCCTACCTCGCTCGCCCGGGTCAGTACGGTCCTTATCTGTTCGACCAAGAGGCCCTCCTTGTAAGCCCTGTGGGCCGGTATGAACGTGTACTCGAGGCCGCAGGCGTCCATGGCCTCTAGGAGCAGAGTCTCGACGTGCTCGCTGAAGCTCTCGTGGCACTTCCACGGGTCAGGTATGCGGCACACCGGGTGGCCGAGCCACTCCGGCCCGAGCGGTATGCCAGCCGGTATGGAGCGGAGGCCGTCCATGTCGTCTGCGTAAGCTATCATCTCCGCCCTCCGGCCCGACAGGCCCTCTAAGGCCAGCTTGACAGCGTGGGCACGGGCAGCATCGCTGAAGCTCCCGAGGTGCGGTATCCCAGAGGCCCCTATGCCCATCTCCGTCCTAAGGACGGGCAATCGGCGGCCAAGCCTGGCCTCGCGATCCAGTATGGCCTTGGCGACCTTATCAACCCAGGTCCCACGGCCTATTATCTCCTTCCTAGCCCCCATTTCGCCAGGCCAGACGCACGGAATTTAATTAACGTTCTGCCAACAGCCAGAGCGGGGCGGCGGGTCCCAGGGTTCGACGTCCGAGTTCCCCCGCCCCTACCCCCGCCATCCCATCTCGCACCCGGGACCTCCGAGCGTCCACGTCCGGGTTAGGGCTGCTCCCTCCCGGGCCTGACCCGGTTCCCCGGCGAGCAGGTCCAGCCCCTCCTACGAGGGGCTTACCCTGCTCCGTGGACCCCGGAGGGCGGATGGTCATTGCGGGCCTGGCGGGGTTCGGGACGGGCTCGGACGCCTCAGCCCTGGTTTTCGGCCCGCCGTATAGGGGGTTTGCGGTCGGGAGGCCACCAGGGCCTCCCTCAGGGGACCCCTAGCCCCCCGCCTAGACCCGCCGCCCCATTTCACGGTCAGCTGAACTGCCCTATAACTCCTTTCCTTGAGGCCAGGGGCTCCTTGAGGCCAGGGGCCGTCAAGGGGCCTCGGGAGACGCCGGGCAATCAGCACCCCTCAGGCTCCCGAGACATGCCTCATCGGCCCCCTTTATCGAGAGGGAACTCTTCTTAACCCTGCCGCCCAGCTAGGGGTCATTTATATCGGCAGTTGCCCGAGGTTCTCAGCAAGAGGCTGTCCTCTGAAGCAGCCGAGGAGGTCGGAAGGGCACTTGAGGAAATCAGGAGCCTGGTGGAGAAGCTCAAGGGATTACCGGGCCCTGAGGGCCCCTAAAGAGCCAGGATGGCTTCTGACTTCCTGAGTTCCCCCGTTGTGGGGTCTACCTCTAGCCCAAGCCCCTCGAGAGCGTGGACGCCCAATACCTCAGCATCGCCCGGCTCCCCGAAGACCACCACGGTCGTGGCCCTCTCGCCCAGGCACTCCACCACGGCCTCGCCCACCGGCCTCTCCACGACTCGCCCTTCTATGGTTCTGAAACGCCTTAGGCCCACGGGCCTTATGCCCAGACGCTCAAGCCTATCACGCCTCAGCCACGTGTAGGTGGAGCCCGTATCCACTAGGAGTTCCATCTCTATGGAAACGGACGGGTCAGCTGGGTTGCGGAACTTGGCAAGGACACGGACGTGGCCCATCTTTAAGCCCCCAGCTTGTGTACGCGAGCCCATACTTAATAAAGAGGCTCGGCCAGCTTAACGCCTGAACCGGGCCAGCAGTGCCCTACGCTCGGCCTCCATGACTAGCTCGAAGAAGCGGTCGGTGGGCCTGGGTTCTTCCTCCAGTATGCGTTCTGCTATCTCGGGCCTGATGCCCTTGCCGCACAGGGCCAGAAAGGCCGTCTTGCCGAACCGCTCCACCAGGTAGGCCGTCTCTAGGGCTTTGTTCAGGAGCCTCTCCTCCTGCTTCGTGAGGCTGGAGCCCGTGGAGGCCTTCTCAGCCAGCCTGTAGACCTTGTCCTCGTCCTCGTCCAGGACGCCTAATGCCCTTGAGCCACACCTGGGGCAGGCGGGCCTCTCGGGCAGGTCCTTAGCCCTAACGGTGGCCACGTAGGTCCAGCAGTCCGTGCAGACCAGGACGCGGGCCTCGCTCAGGAGGCGGGCCCTGGTGGCCTCCACCAAGATACGCCTCAGCCTCTCGGGCGGTATGACGTCCGTCTTCATGCTCAGCCTCTCCATGCCCACGAAGGCTATGGGGCTTATCTCGCCGACTGGCTTGGCCAACACGGTCAGCTCTATGCGGCCTGACCTGATGCCCTCTAAGACCTCGAGCGTGTGCTCCAAATCGAGGTCGAACGTGAATACCTCCTTCAGGGCCTCATGGTAGATGGCCGTCCCCTCGAAGCTCTTCAAGAGGCTCCTCATGCTCACGGAGCTCAGGTCAGCCCATTTCTCCAAGGCACCGAACCTCTGGGCCACGTGGATGAGCCTCCGCTTGAAGATGCCCGTCCTGACCACGGCCCTCTCGACGGCATCTCTAACGGCCTCCGGCGTCATCCTAGAGGCTTCCTCTAACAGACCTACCACGTCCTTGGCCGTCAGCTCGCCCCTCGCGTGCAGGATTATCCTGTATGGGTCGTGCTGTACCATCACGGCCAGGCCTACCCGCTCGGTGGCCAGGTGCCCTATGAGGTGTGCGAGCGTCCTGTTCGTTAGGGAGCCGAAGTGGGCGTGGATTATCACGTACTCGTCCCACTCCTCGACCACCACATGCCTGTCGGTCGGGACAGGGTAGCCGAGCTGGGCGTGCTCGACCGTCTCCCTTATGGCCCTGAGGGCCGTCTCGAAATCGGTCGGGTACCGCTGGGCCAGCTCAGAAGCTATTTCCTCCGGCTTATGGCCTTCCCTCAGGGCCTCCTCAACGAAGGCCCTTATCTGACCGACCTCCTGGGCGACCTCAAATGGGACCGGTATCTCCTCACCCACCCAGTTCGGTATGGCTCCCGTCGGGTCCTCTACTTCACGCACGTAAACCCTATCGCCCCTTATGGCAGTTATTATCCAGGGCCTCCCCCTAATCACGAACTTCACGCCCGGCCGGCCATACTCGGCCACGAAGCACTCGTCCAAGATGCCCACGGCCAGGTCGGAGGCCTCGTCCACCACCACGTACTGCCTCTCGTCGGGTATCATGGAGAGCGTGCCGAAGTAGTACTCGTAGAGGGCCTTCGACCTCCTGGGCTTGAGGGCCACCATGTCCTCGTGGGATATCCAGGCCAGCCTCGGGTACCTGTTGTGCATGTAGTCTAGGACGGCCGCTACGTCCTTGAGCGTCAAACTTGAATACGGGTAGGCACGCCTGAACAGCTCGTAGAACTCGTAGAAGTAGGCACGCCCTCTCCTTATCAGCTCGCCAGCTATTTGGTGTGCCAAGGCGTCCAACGGGCACTCGGGTATCTTCAGGGGCTCTAGTTCTTCCCTAAGGGCCCTCCTGGCTATGGCCATGGCCTCGAGCGTGTCATCGGAATCCATGGTTATTATCACGCCCTTGGCCACCCTGTCCAGCCTGTGGCCAGCACGGCCGACACGTTGGACGAGTCTCGTCACCTGCCTGGGCGACATGTACTGGACCACGAGCTCCACACGACCGATGTCTATGCCGAGCTCAAGGCTCGATGTGGCCACGAGGGCCTTCAGCTCCCCGTTCTTCAGGCCCCTCTCGGCGGCAACCCTAGATGGCTTGGAGAGAGAGCCGTGATGGATTGAGATCGGGAAATTCAGGTCCCAAACCCGGAACCTGCTGGCCAATACCTCTGCTATCGAGCGGGTATTCGTGAATACGAGGGCAGATTCGTGTCCTTCTATGAGCTCCCTCATGACCCTGAGCCTGGCGGCCACCTCCGGGTGCGTGTAGAGGGCCTCAGCGAGCTTCCGGTCTTCATCGGTGGCCTGGGGGAAGACCACCTTGAGCTCCATCATCCTTGCGACCGGGACCCTCACGACCTCCCTCCCGTTCCCCACGAGGAAGCGAGCTGCTTCCTCAGGCGAGCCTATGGTGGCCGATAGGCCTATGAGCTGTGGCTCCCGGTCCAACAGCTCCCTCAGCCTCTCGAGGGCCAGGGAGAGCTGGCTCCCACGCTTGGAATCGAGCATCTCGTGGAGCTCGTCTACTATGACCCACCTCACGGACCTTAGGTGCTTCCTCATGAGCCTGCCGAGCAGGAGGGCGTTCAGCGTCTCAGGCGTCGTTATGAGTATGTCGGGCGGGTTCCTGGCCTGCCTGACCCTCTCCCTCTGCTCGGTATCCCCGTGCCTCACGGCCAACTTCAGGTCAAGCCTCGTGCACCACCACTCCAGCCGGTCCAACAGGTCCCTGTTCAGGGCCCTGAGGGGCGTTATGTATAGGACCTTTATGCCCCTCGGTCTCTCCGGGTTCGTTATGAGCATGTGTAAAACGGGCAGGAAGGCTGCCTCTGTCTTCCCGCTGCCGGTCGGTGCTATGAGTAAGACGTTCTTCTCCTCTAAGATGAGCGGTATGGCTTTCTCCTGGGGCGGAGTAGGCCTTACGAAGCCTCTCTCCTCGACCAACTTCCTTATGGGCTTGGCCAATAAGTCGAAGACGCTCCTTCCCTCCTGCTCGGCCAAGGCTCTGGCTAAGGCCGGAAGGGGCCCTTATAACCGCTTTGAACCAGCTCAGGGCAAGAAAGAAGCTCGTGTCCTATCGGGCACGGGAGGCGAGCTTCCGGGCCCTGCTGAGCACGGCCTCTATGTTGGCCCAGTGGGAGCCCTGCCAGTAGACCTGCCCGCAGCCCGTGCAACGCCAGAAGCGGTCATACCTGGACCAAGAGCCCTCTGGCACGAGCCCTCTCACGGCCTCCTTAGGGACCTCCACCACGGGCGAATTGCACTTCGGGCACCTCGACCTCTTCAGGTCCACTTCTAATTTTACCCCGAGCTTGGAGGCGAGCTGGGCCAGCCGTTCCTCCTCAGTGGAGCCCTTGACCAAGAAGGCTTTCACGCCTGAGTGGAGAGCACGCCTGAACAGCTCTACATCTGACGTGAGGAGGAGCCTGTCCTCTGAGCGGGCCCTCTCGAGGAGTTCGTCATCGCTAGCGTCCCGGCCGTACTCAGCATCATAGCCCAACAGCCTCAGCCACCTGGCCAGCTTGCCCAGCATGGCATCCACGAGGAACCTCATGGCTGGCTTGGCCTCCCGGCCCCTGAGGGCCTGATTATGGAGCCACAGCCCGGTTTGGCCACAATCTCGCCTTCCGAGAAGGCTAAAACACCGTTCACTATGGTGTGGACCGGGACGCCCCTGAAGGTCATGCCCGCGAAGGGCGAGTACTTGGCTTTCGACCTGAAGAACTCGGGCCAGACCACCCTCCTAGCTTTAAGGTCCACCAGCACCAGGTCGGCTGGCCAACCGACCTCCAGGCGGCCCCTCTTGAGGCCGAATATCTTCGCCGGCCCCTCGCAAACCATCCTGACGAGTTCGGGGAGGGATAGCCTCCTCTCGCACACCTCGTTCAAGAGGGCAGGCAACAAGGTCTCGAGGCCAGGGAACCCCGGGGGCGGATTAGGCCCTTCTTTTTCCTCCAGGGCGTGTGGTGCGTGGTCGCTGGCCACCACATCCACGAGACCTGAGTAGAAGGCCTTCCTGAGGTTTTCAACAAGCTCCCTGGGCCTGAGCGGGGGGTCAACTAGGGCCAGGGAACCGAGCTTGCCGTACAAATCCGACGTCAGGAATAGGTGATGCGGTGTCGCCTCAACTGTGAAGTTGGCTTCTCTGGCCAGCCTCAGCCCCTCCGGCGTGCTGACGTGACAGATATGAACCTCGAGGCCGGCTAGGACCCTTGATAGCTTCTTTATGGCCCTTACCTCAGCCTTGGGCGGGTGCTGGGCCAGGAAGGCTTCCACGGGACCTCCTCGGATCTCGCCAGCTAGCTCTCTTATCAAGACCGGGTCCTCGGCATGGAAAGCGACCGTCAGACCGTGCCTGTTGGCCAGTTCGACGGACGACCTGAGGACATGTTCGTCCCACACGTCTAAGGCCGTCTTGGGCTCGTGGAAGTAGACCTTTATGCCCACCGCACCTGCCCCGGCTAACTCGGCCAGACCTGATGGGTCGGGCGGGAAGAGGGAATAGAATCCCACGTTAGCCACTATGGATTTAGCGGCCTTCTGGACCCTTTCCCGGAGCCTCCTAGCCGAATCGACGGGCGGCAGAGTATTCGGCATATCCAACACGCATGTTATTCCTCCAGCGACGGCAGAAGAGGTCCCGGTGTAGAAATCCTCCTTGTAGGCCAGTTCCTCGTCCCTCAGGTGGACGTGGACGTCTATTGGGCCGGGCAGGGCCAACAGGCCTTTAGCGTTTATGACCTCTTGGGCCCGAGGGGCCTGGACTTCCTTCCCGATGTAGGCTATGACGCCCTCAGATATGCATATACAGCCCTCGAGGAGTTCGCCCCGGTAGAAGATACGGGCTCCCCTGATGGCCAGCTCGGCCGGGCGTCCCACTTCTCAGCCTACCTCGAGCATCTTGAAGAAGTCCCTCTCAGTTATTATGCCTACCAGCTTGCCCGTCCCAGGCTCCATGACCGGGAGGCCTCCGACGCCCTTCTCCCACATCAGCTCGGCTGCCCTGCCGACATCGTCATCTGGCCCCACGGTTATCAGCTCCCTGGCGGCTATGTCGAGCAGCTTCTCGTTGAACAAACCGGGCTTTAAGGCCCCTTCTCGTACGGCGGAGGCAATCTTGCGTAATATGTCCATGACGGTCACCATGCCCAATAGCTGGCCCTCCGGCCCTACTATCGGGAGACGCCTGAAGCCCCTGGAGGTCATCTTCTCCACGCCCTCGGCTAACGTCTCGCCAGGACCGGCTACTATGACTTCCTTGGTCATGAGCTCGGATACCTTACGGCCCGCTATACGCCCGGCCAACGACCTGACTATATCACGCTCGGTCAGTATGGCCCACAGGCGTCCATCACGGTCTAAGACGGGCAGGCCTCCCACGTTGTGCTCAACCATGGTCCTGACGGCCTCCTCCACGCCAGCATCCGTGGTCGTGAAGACCACATCCTTGGTCATGATGTCTGAGACAGGAGCCCTGATGGCTTCTGGCAGGCCGGGACGCTCCCTGCCGAGGTAGGCCACTATGTCTGTGGCCGTTATTATGCCCACGAGCTTGCCTGTCCCGGGCTCGACGACTGGGAGACGCCTGAAGCCCCTATTGACCATGAGGTTTAACGCATCGAGGATAGACGAATCAGCTGTTACAGATACCACGGGGCTGCTGGCTAAGGCCATGACAGACGGCATGCTCGCCAAGTCCCTCACGTCTCCTTGCCGAGTTCGGCCCTGCATTCCTCGCATATGAATTGGCCGTTCACCTCCACGAGCGTATCACTCCAGCGGCCGCACATATCGCAGTAGCCAGCCACCGGGACGGCTTCTTCCTCCTCGGCCATGGGCCTGACCAGGCCTGCCCTGTAGCGTTCCACTATGATGTCTATGAGGTCCGGCATGGCCATCAGGAGGTCCCTGGTGGACACGATGCCCACCATCTTGCCCTTGTGCATGACTATGAGCCTCCTTATGTCGAACTTGGCCATCCTCCTGGCGGCCTCCCTTATGTCCTCGTCCGCATCTATGGTTATCGGGGGCTTGCTCATTATGTCCCTGGCCCTGACTTCGCTCGGGAGCCTGTCTTTTGCTACCACGCTCCTGACTATATCACGCTCGGTTATCACCCCGACGGGCTCACCACGGTCCTTCACGACCACGACGCTCCCTATCTTGTACTCGTCCATGAGCTTGGCCACCTTATCGACCGTATCGTCCTCCTTGACCGTGATAACAGGGCTGCTCATCACGTCCCTGACGAGCAAGAGGACCTCGTCCGCCAACCTCGCTCACCCAGCCTCGTCCAGCCTTTGGCCCTAGGGGGATAAGCTTATCGATGGCTTATATCAGCCCCGGGTAGAGACCAAGCAGCCCTTGCCGTAAGGTATGAGGGCTCTTAAGCGTTCCAGCTCGGACTTATCTAGGTCAAGAGGGCCTAGCTTTGCCTCCAGAGCTCTGACGGCCTTCTGAATCACCTCCTCGGCCTTCTCATCACCAGGTCCCACGAGGACATAGGCATCTGAAGCCGATTTCACGGCCCCCACGGGCCCTATTAAGAGCTTGGTCTTCCCGTCTGAGGTTCTAACGCCTATGGCCAGGAGGGGCTTGACCTTCCTTATATACTCCTTCTTCCCCATGATATAGAAAGCTCCCTTCGGGAGCTTCTCGCCATGAGGACCTACTTTCTTCGCCTGTTCAGGTTTAAAGCATATGGCAGTCGCATGCCCCAGGCCATATTTCCACGCTCTTGAATAAGCTATCGCCACCTGTGCTGCTTCCTCCAAGGTGCTCTCAGGTACCTCACGGCCACCCGCCTTCACCAGCACGAACGGGGCACCAGGTATCTCGGCGTGGAGGAGCAGGTCGCCCGGGCCAGCGTGCTTCTTGACCAGGAGCTCGTTCGTGACAGCGTCCTCGCCGGCCACTATGAGGAAGCCGTCCGAGGACCTGAACCACCTGAAAGCCTCATACCAGGCCTTCTTGGGCCTGCCGACCTCAGGATGCTTCTCTGAGACCTCTGGCTTCAGAAGCTTGATTTTCTCAAGCTCCTTTAATTTGGTTTCGACTTCCCTGACCTTCTCCCTCGTCTTCTCAAGGGCCTTCAGGGCTCCCTCGGCCTTCTTCCTGGCCTTCTTTGCCTTCTCGTAGTACCTAGATGCGTTCTCCTGGGCCGACAATCTCATGTCCAGCTGGAGTTCTAGCCCGTCGAGCTCAAGGCGTAGCAGCGGCCCACGCGGGTCCAGGCCAGATATCCAGGAGAAAGGAGGGCCCCTCGATCTGAGGGCCTCTAGCTCATTTCTGATGGCCTCCCAGGACCCCTTATGCTCCCTGAACTCCTTGAGGAAATCCACCAGGAAGTTCAGGTCGTTAAGGTGAGCGTAGATCGTGTTCCCGATTTGATAGAAGAGCTCTGATCGGCTTTTGAACATCCTCAGGGCCTCCTCCTGGGCCTTGAGCATCTTCTTCAGCTTCTCTAGCTCCTCTCGCAAGCCCTCCTCGGCCTTCTTCCTGGCCTCCTGGGCCTCAAGCCTGGAGAAGTAAGCGTCAACTGCCTCGTTCATGCTCTGGAACGGGATTTCCCTCAACCCTGAATACCTGAGGAGTCTCAGGGGGACCACATCCACCCAATCGTCCCCGTCGGCCACGATCAACGGCTCGATACGGCCCTCTAGGACCGGCCTCAGGAGGCCGGATAGGGCTTCCGATAGCTTTTCCAGCTCTTCTTCTGTGAGAGAAGAGCAGGGCTTTTCCTTCGGTATACCGGCCCTCAGGAGGACTTCTTCCGCGTAAGTACCGCTCAGGCCCGTTGTCCTCGCCAGGCCCCTCACGACCTCCATGCTCCCGAGCGACCTCAGGATCGATAGGTCTGGCTTCCCAGGTTCTTCTAAATTGACCTGAGGCTGGGGAGGGTACTTGAAATCCTCCCCCACGAGGAGCTTCCTGTCCCTCATGACCTTGGGCCTCAGGACGCGTTTAATTTTTCCATTCGGCCCCACAAGGATTAAGTTGCCTTCTCCAAACAGCTCAAAGATGAGCCTATGACATGAGCCCCGGGCTTCTATCACGAACTCCACTATCCTGTCCAGCTTGTATTGGCGGACATCCCTTACCCAGCCTCCCCTGAGGTCCTTCCTGAGGCCCATGCAGAAGGGCGTCGGGGTCCTCGGGACCTGTGTGTCCTGGCCCGTTAGATGGGCTCTCTTGCCCAGTTCTACGAGGAGCTTATAGGTCATGCCGGGTTTCCTCAGCTTTAGGAGGAACCTTTTTCCGTTCAGCTGGTAGATATTGTCGAGGCGTGAGCCAGATATGGTCCTAGATAGCTCGTTGACCAGGGCCCTGAGCTCGAGGCCGGATAGGGCTTCCTTCACCTCCCATCACCGGGGGTGTCCTACTTGAAGCCAGGGGACAAGGTGTTCTACCTGAGGGCCCTAATAGGCTTCATCGTGGGCGTGCTATCGGCCCTGTTAAGCGGCCTGAGGACCGTGCCGTTCCCGCTGACCTGGGCATTGGCCATAACTCTGGCGTCGGTCGTCTATTACGTCACCTACAGGGCCTTCAGGAGGGCCTTCAGGGGCAAGATGAGGAAGAGGGACATAATGGTGACCGGCATAGAGGCCTACATTTTCCTTTGGCTGTTCTCCTGGACGCTCTTCTACACGGTATGGCGTTACTGGCTCCCCTGACGCCTTAGCTTGAGGGCAGTGGACACGAGGTCCCTCAAGGCGGCGAAGAAGCCTTTATCATAATCGGCATGAGAAGATAATTTGACATGAGAGCTGAACTCCCTCCGGAGGGCCCTCAGCTCCTTGAGGTCTTCTCCTAGGTTTATCATGAAGGCATTTTGGTCACCGGACCTCTTGGCACCGAGAAAGCCCTCTAGAGCCGTCAAGTAGCCCAGACCCCAATCTCCCTTCTTAGTTATCTTCTTCCTTAGGACCTCTAGGGCTCTCTCGGCATCTGCATAACGGCCTGCCACGAGCGATTGGAGGAACCTGGCCAAGGCCTCTTTCTTCTTCATCTCCTCTTGACCTCGCCCTCACTCACGTCTTCTATGCCGTTCCCAGTTATCTTGAAGACGGCCTCGCCCTCAGGCAGGTAAGGGCTTGACACGAGCCTTGCTATCCTTATGTTCCCCTTGCCCTTCCTCAGGTAGATACGCGTGTGGCTCGTGTGGGCCAGTATATGGCCTCCCACAGGTGCCACGGCATTCCCGTAGAACACGTCGGGCTTGGCCATGACCTGGTTCGTCACGACGGCAACGGCGTTGAAGGCCCTCGCCAGCCTTATGAGCTTGTGGAGGTGCCTGCTGAGCTTCTGCTGCCGTTCGGCCAGGGACTCGCGGCCCACGTACTCGCTCCTGAAGTGGGCCGTAAGGGAATCTATTATTATGAGCCTTACATTGTTCTCCTTTATGACCTCGTCGGCGTGGTCGAGGAGGAACATCTGGTGGTCTGACGTGAAGGCCTCAGCGTATATTATATTCTGGACCACTTCCTTCGGGTCGAGGCCCACGTGCTTGGCCATCTGTATGACACGCTCGGTCCTGAACGTGTGCTCTGTATCTATGTAGAGGGCTCCTCCCTCGAGGCCGCCGCGTTCCTTGGGGAGCTGGACGTTCACGCAGAGTTGCATGCATATCTGGCTCTTTCCGCTCCCGAACTCGCCGTAGAACTCCGTTATGGTCTGTGTCTCAAGGCCCCCGCCCAACAGGTTATCCAGGGCCTTAGAGCCCGTGGTCAACCGCTCGACGCTCTGCTGCATCTTGAGGAGTTCCTCGGCCTTCACGAAGGTCAGTGCGATAGCCGAGCGAGCAGCATTTATGATTTCCTCGGCCCTCTTCTCCCCTATACCAGCTTGGGCAAGCTCTTTCACGCTGGCCATGGCTATGGACTCGACCGTGCTGAAGCCTAGCTCGCGTAACTTCTTGGCTGTAGCAGGCCCTACGCCCGGGAGGTCCTCGATACGCTTGTACTTGACCTTGCCCACGCCCATGGCCTTCTTACTCACCGTGTTTCACGTTCCACCGGGGTTATTTAAGCTGCCATACCGACCTCCATGGAGGTAGGGGGTCTCTGGGCGGTGAAAGTGAATCGAGCACGTTTCCCGAAATCCGTATAAGGCACATGGCCTTGTCCTAGCTGGTGAGGACATGTCATTAAGGGTGGTAGAGGAAACGGCCTTCACGCTCCTGAAGCTGGCCGCGACCGTCCTGCCGAGGGATGTCAAAGAAGCCCTGAAGAGGGCTTATGAGACCGAGACGAGCGAGGTCGGGAAGGCCCAGCTCGAGGCCATCTTAGAGGACGTGAGGCTGGCCGAGGAGCTATCGAAGCCCATATGCCAGGACACGGGCACCATCATATTCTACGTCAAGGTGGGCACGGACTTCCCGGCCCGAAGGGGCCTGTACGAGGCCCTGGTGAGGGCCACCAAGAGGGCCACGAAGGAAGTACCCCTTAGGCCCAACGCAGTTGACCCGATGGCCGAGCGGAACACGGGCGATAACACGGGCCGCTACATACCATACGTGCACTGGGAGCTCTTCGATGGCGATTACCTAGAGCTGACAGCTTTCCCCAAGGGCGGTGGGTCAGAGAACACCTGCAGGCTCGGAATGCTCAGCCCTGGCCTCGGCCTGAAGGGCCTGAAGAAGTTCGTGGTCGATACGGTCATAGAAGCAGGCGGTAAACCCTGCCCGCCCATAATAGTGGGCGTGGCCATGGGGGGTGGCTCTGACATAGCCATGGAGATAGCCAAGAAGGCCCTCCTGAGGCCCCTTGACAAGCCAAACCCGGTCCCTGAGCTGGCCAAGCTCGAGGAAGAACTGCTCAAGGCCATAAACGAGACGGGAATAGGCCCCATGGGCCTGGGAGGCCGCTGGACGGCCCTGAGGGTTCACGTGGATTACGCCTGCAGGCATCCGGCCAGCTACCCGGTGGCTGTTGCAACGCAGTGCTGGGCCGCCAGGAGGGCATCGGCCAGGATAGGCCCAGATAGGTCCGTGGAATACCTGACGCACGAGGTCTAAACGCCTACTTCACGCACAAGCAGGTTAGATACTCGCACAAGAGCCAGGGCACCTTCGGCAGCCAGCGGGCCAACAGGAGCCTGAGGGGCCCAAAGGGCACCATCTTTGGGCTCAGGCCCTCGGGCCTTATCTTGACCCCGGAGAAGCACATCAAGAGTTCTCTCAGGCCAAACGGGCTGAAACGCCACTTATGGCTTGGATCGAGCTCGAAAACACGTGAAAACATGCCCGGGACCTCCAGGATGAGCTTGCCGCCGGGGGCCAGGACCCTGTGTGCCTCCCTGACGGCCCTGCCCGGCTCCTTCAGATGCTCTAGGACGTGCATCATGTAGACCTCGCTGAAGGCACAGGACCTGAAGGGCAGGTAATGGGCATCGGCTGCGACGAAATTATGGCCCTTAACGGGCCCGATCGGGATCTCTATGTCTAAGTGGATGACATCGGGGCCCTCGGCGGCCGGGTTGAAGGGATACGACCGGCCTGAGCCACAGCCCACATCGAGCCTCAGGGCCCGGGCCCTCCCGACTCCGGCCGGTTGATCGGCAGCCCTAACGTTTAAATCCCCCTCCATGCCATTAGCAGGGCAAGCCCGAGGGGTGAGGGCGATGAGCAAGAAGAAGCCTTTCTACGTGAAGTTCGACACGCCTCCTGAGGTGGCCGAGATGGCCCTAGCGGCCCTCAGGACGGCCCGCGAGACAGCTGGCAAGAAGGCCATAAGGAAGGGTGCCAATGAGACCACCAAGGCCGTGGAACGTGGCCAGGCCAAATTGGTCATTATAGCCGAGGACGTTGACCCGCCGGAGATAGTGGCCCACCTGCCAATACTCTGCGAGGAGAAGGGCATCCCGTACGTTTACGTGCCGAGCAAGGAGGAGCTGGGCAAGGCAGCTGGCATAAACGTGGCAGCTTCTTCTGCATGCATAATAGAGCCCGGGGAGGCCAAGGACGTAGTTGAAGACATAATAAAGGCCGTTAGGGAGCTTATGGCCGGTGGTGGTGCTTGAGCAGCGAGGAGAAGCCTACCCCAGCCGAAGTGGTCCAGATATTAGGCCGGACGGGCGTCACGGGCGAGATAACGCAGGTCAGGGTCCGCATACTCGAGGGCCGTGACAGGGGCCGGATACTGACCAGGAACGTGAAGGGGCCCGTCAGGCTGGGCGACATACTCATGCTCAGGGAGACGGAGCGTGAGGCACGCAAGATAGAGTGATGGCGGGTGGTGCCGTGCCTTGCCCAGGGTGAGGAGCTGTTCTTTCTGCGGCCATGAGATACCGCCCGGGACGGGCTTCATGTACGTGCGTAATGACGGGCGTATCCTGTGGTTCTGCTCCAGCAAGTGCCGCAAGAACTACCTCAAGCTCCGCAGGGACCCGAGGAAGCTTAAGTGGACGAAGTTCTATGGGAAGACCGAGAGGCACTGATGGAAGGACGCCTCCTGGCACAGCTCCCAAGCTACCTACTGTTGGTTATAATACGACAAGCAAGCGAATGAGGTCAATTGACGCTTCTCGCCCTGTTCTTCTCTTTCCCGACGTCCTTTACGTCAGCTGCCGATGTAGCTTGAGCCTCCTGCCGAGGAAAGGCTTTTCACATCCTCACCGCTAGGCTGTGCGGGTGGAGCATGAAGAGGGAGCCCCTGGCTGCCGTGGTATCTGTCGGCATGACGAAGTTCGGGAAGCTGCCGGGATACTCGGCCCGTGAGCTCTTCGCCCTGGCCTTCAAAGAGGCCCTAGAGCGTTGCCCCGAGCTTGACCCGAAGCGTGACATACAGGCCATATTCGTGGGGAACATGGCTGGCGAGGGCTGGGAACACCAGGGGCACTGGGGCCCCATCATAGCCGATTGGACGGGCCTCGTGCCAAAGGCCTCCGTCCGGTTTGAGAACGCCTGTGCCTCGTCGGGTGCTGCCTTCAGGTGTGCAGTGATGGCCGTGAAATCAGGCCTGGTGGACGTGGCCCTCGTCGGCGGCGTGGAGAAGATGACGCACCGGACCACGCCCGAGAGCACGGAGTTCCTTGCCCTGGCCTCCGACCACCCATTCGAGCAGTTCCACGGCCTAACGTTCCCGGGCCTCTATGCCCTGATGGCCACGGCCCACATGCACAAGTACGGCACCACGGAGGAGCAGCTGGCCATGGTGGCCGTGAAGGCCCACAAGTACGGTGCCCTGAACCCGAAGGCCCACTTCCAGAAGCCCGTGACGCTCGAGAAGGCCCTCTCGAGCCGTGTTATAGCCTGGCCCCTGAAGCTATACGATTGCTG
>NJEJ01000024.1 GCA_002255025.1 Candidatus Bathyarchaeota archaeon ex4484_135
TCCCGCCAGCGGCTATCAGGGCTGAAGCGGATACCAACGGCCTGCTCAAGGGAAGGCCCTCAAAATACGGTCCGGTAAAGGCTTTTATAGCAACCTGCCGAGTGAAGGAGGTGGCCAGATATGATAATGCCGATGTTGGTCATGTGCCTCTGGTCCATAATGTATGCTGTCCTAGTGTTAGCCACGAGGATGGTGATGGCCGAGGTCGAGACGAGCGAGAGGGGGATCTGGGCTCTCATCAACCTGGTCCCCGGCTCAGTGGGCCTGCTCCTCTTGTCCCTCGGCCTTTCCGCAAGGGACATGACCCTCTTGCTGGCCTGGACCACAGCTGGCTCCTTATTGACCCTTCTTGGGCCGATTGTATTCCTCATCTCTTGGAGGAGGGAGGTCAGAAGTGGAAAAGGCCCGGGGGCTTGACGTAAGGCCCGAGGACCTAGCCGACGCGGAGAAGAGGTCTGAGTTCACCGTGTGCGTGGTGGGCCTGGGCCGGATGGGCCTCCCGACGGCTTGCATTTGGGCCGACGCTGGCTTCAAGGTCGTAGGAGTCGACATAAACCCAGCTGTGGTGGAAGCCGTCAACTCAGGCAAGGCACCCTTCGAGGAACCAGGTTTGAGCGAGCTCCTGGCTTCTGTCGTGAAAAAAGGCAGGCTGACGGCTACCGCGGATGCCCGAGCTGCTTCTTCTCGATCAGATGTCATAAAGATAATAACTCCGACGCCCGTCGGGCCCGATGGGAGGCCAGACTACAGCCCCGTAAAGAAGGCATGTATTGAGGTCGGGTTCGGGCTGAGGCCTGGCTCCCTCGTGGTGGTGGAGAGCACGGTCGGTCCGGGTATCACGGAGGGCCTGCTTAAAGAGGCCCTGGAGAAGGCCTCAGGCCTCAAGGCTGGCGAAGATTTCGGCCTGGCTTACAGCCCCATAAGGGCGACGAGCGGCAGGGTCCTCAGGGACCTAGTGGAGTACCCAAGGGTCTTAGGTGCCATAAACGAGCGTAGCCTCGAGGCCGCCAAGGCCTTCTTCTCGGCCGTGGTGAAGGGCGGCGTTGTGGCTGTCCCAGACATGAGGACGGCTGAACTCACCAAGTTGGCCGAGAACTTCTACAGGCAGGTCGTCCTCTCCGTGACGAACGAGCTGGCCATCCTATGCGAGAAGGTAGGCGTGGACTTCTACGAGGTAGCTCGGGCGGCCAACACGCAGCCCTACTGCCGTCTCTTGAGGCCCGGCCTAGTAGGAGGCCACTTGCCTAAGGACTTACAGCTCTTCATAGCTGAGGCAGAAGAGGCCGGTGCCGAACTCAGGCTGGGCAAGGCCGCCAAGAAGGTAAACGACAAACTGGTTAAGCACGTCCTCAAGTTGGTCAGGGAAGCCCTCAGGGATTGCGGGAAGAGCCTGAGGAGGGCCAAGGTAGCTGTCTTAGGCATAAGCTACAAGCCAAACGTGAAGAACCCCAAGGGCTCCAGGTCCCTAGAGCTGGTGAGAGAGCTTGAAAAACGCTGCAGGACCGTGGTGGCCTACGACCCGTTCTATACGAAGCAGGAAATGGAGGAGTTAGGCTACCCGGCAGCCTCCAGCCTGACAGAGGCCCTCAGCGGTGCAGACTGCATAATCATGGCTGTTGGGCACTCGAGGTTTAAGGAGCTAGACCTCAGGACGCTGAAGGACCTGACGGCCCGTAAGGCGGCCATAGTAGATGCGGCTGGCGTAGTAGAGCCAGGTAAAGCGAGGGAACACGGCTTCGCCTACAGGGGGTTCGGGAGAGCACACCGGCCGTGAAGAACGGGCACTAGGCATCTGAGTCGTGCCGCACGGGCGGGAAAAGGTTAATACCGGTCCTCCGGTTTCTCCCGAGCGAGGAGCCCGGTGGTGTAGCGGAAGCATGGCGGGCTTTGGCCCCGCCGGTCGTGGGTTCGAATCCCACCCGGGCTACCATTCCTCCAACTTCCATCTATGCCCTAGAGCATGTTCAAGAGCTACCAGAAGCCTAAGAGAGAGTCAAGGGTAGCAGCGGTTCCTTCTTCTGCTCTGCTAGATACAGGAGCATGTTCATCGATGAGATGGGAAAGGCTTATCAAAATTGAGTGCTCTCTCCTGCTGAGCTGCCTTAGACGAAGTCAAGTTGCTCTTGCGTGCCTGAGAGCCTTGAGATTACATGCCTACTTGCTTCTCGTAGATGTATATGCCATCTAGGAAGACCCTGATGTCCTTGCCCTTCACCTTCGTGGCCTGTTCTATGTTGGCTGCCGTCTGCCCTACGGCCTCTATGTCTATGCCCTTCACTATCACGTCCTCCTTCGTCACCTCGACCTTCACGCCCGGCACTATCTTGGCTATCCTGGGTGCCCTCTCGCCCAAGAAGTTCCTTATGACGACCTTATCACCTTCGACGCTCACCTGTATGGGGAAGTGCGTGAAGACTATCTTCATCTTGTACGTGAAGCCCTTGGTGACGCCCGTTATCATGTTCTTTATGTGGGATGCCACCGTGCCTATCATGGCTCTCTCGCGTTTCTTCGGCCAGTAGGCTTCCACTATCACCTTATTGCCATCGAGCCTTATCTCCACGGGTGCGTGGGAGAAATTCCTGGTCAGCGTGCCCAGAGGCCCCTTCACGGTCACGACCTTACCTTTGACCTCTACTTGGACCTCGTCGGGTATTTCGACCGTCCTGAACTCCCTATAGGCCATAATGGCCACCTCCCCACGGCCTCAATACACGTATGCTACTAAGCGGCCTCCTATGCCCCTCTTCTTGGCCTCATGGTGGGACATGACGCCCTGGGGCGTAGAGACTATGAGGATGCCTATGTCGCGGGCCGGGAGGTAACGCTTCTCCCATTCCTCGAACTCGTCCTTGCGGACCGGGAACCTGGGCTTTATGGCACCGCACTTGTTGATCCGGCCGAGGAGTTGGACCCTGAACTTGCCAGCCCGGCCATCATCTATGTACTCGAACTCCCCTATGTAACCGTATTTCTGCATGACCTTCAATATGGCACCGAGTAGCTTAGAGGCCGGGCATATCACGACCTCTTTCTTCCGGACCATCTCCGCGTTCTTTATGGCCGTCAAGCCGTTGGCCACCGGGTCCAACATGACCATTTTCAGCACCTTGCCCTAAGCGGGCGAGGCACTATATAAGCATTTTAAGCGGGAAGAGAAGCCCGATACTCTCATCTCCTCTTAAGACTCTTGTATAAAAACGGGGGAATGTATGGCTGAGACAGAGAGAATGCTCAACACGATAGCAAGTTATAACAGATCGGTGGGCTTCATATCAATATTCGTCCTCACGATAGCCATATCCTCCATCGTGTCCCTGGCCGTGTTCCTGGGAATCGAGCCCACCGCCACGGTCCTCTTCTGGATCCTACTGCCCCCCTGGCTGGTGTTGGTAACAGATGCATTCTTGCTCTTCCTAGACCCGCTGCTGATGGAGCATTACCTCGAGGAACTCATGGCCGAGAAGAGGAAGAGCGGCCTCCCAGTGGACGCCCTCAAGGGCGTGAGGTCCATAGAGGAGATGGCCCGGTACGAGCTGAAGTACTCGGGCATAATACTGCTGATGGCTTCTCTTTCCTTCCTTATGTTCCTCGCCGGGGTCACGTGGTCCGTCCTCTGCCTCCACCTATCCATGATACTCGTGCTGCTCCTCCTGGCCTTCACCTCGATAGGCAAGAGGAAGTACTACTACGGGCCTGACGAGATACTAGAGGCCTACGAACCCGAGGTCAGCCCTGTCGTGCTCAAATCGGTCATCTACGATTTCCTCAGCTACGTGCTTGACCCCTTCACCAGGCTCAAGCTGGACGAGTTCAAGGCCTTCGTGAACGAGCGTAGGAAGCCAGAACTCAGCTTCGGCGATGTCATAAGCAAGATGTTCTTCCTCATGTACTTGAGGGAGCAAGGTACGATAAATGATGAAGTCGTGAAAGCAGAGCTCGAGGAAGTACTGAAGGACCCATCCCACGTGGAAGAGATAGGGACACACCCGGTATTGGGCTTCAGGTACCTGAGGAAGCTCATAAGCAGGGGTAGGAGGCTCGTCAAGTCCTTCTTCATCCTCTTGGATAGGCTTTACGTGGACGTGTACGACAACCTGCCTGAGTTCAGGGGGAAGGAGCTGTATGCCGATTTTGAAGCCGATAGAGACGTGGAGGTAGGTTCGACATGCAATGCACTCGTGCTCCTTTACAACAACCTGCCCGTGGAGAAAAAGGCCCGGATCTACTACGAGGCAGAAGGATTTGAGCCGAGCTTCGGCTCCTTCCTGATAACGCTCCCCGAGAGAGATTTCGAGCTCCCAGAGCGGGATAGGCTCCCGGTCCATGACAGGGAGGCACCGGACACAGGAGATGTGGTAGGCTTGGTCTCCAGGGTGCTGGATGACGCACGCGTCGTGTGGTTGCCCCTAGTGGCCCGTGATGTAGGCGTGAGGAACATAAGCGTGGTAGTCGAGGACGAGGACGGCACGGTGCTCTACGGCGAGTCCCATAAGGTGTGCGTGCATTACAGCCTGACCAGCGTACTCAGGGCCCTATTAGGCTACGTAGGCCCAGCGGCAGGGCTCATCTCCTACGTGCTCCGGATACTGATATAGGTCAGGAGCCGATGAACTCCTTGATCCTCTCCATGGCCTCCGTTATGAGCTCTGGCGTCTGGACCACTGGTGCATAAGAGAGCCTTATCCATCCTTCCATGCCGAAGTCCTTCCCGGGCGTCAGGGCCACCTGGACCCCGTCTAACAGCTTGCGGCAGAACGCTTTTGAATTGGGCTCGTAGGCTGAGGCATCAAAGAAGACGTAGAAGCCTCCCTGGGGCTCTAGGGGCACGGCCTTGGGCATGGCTTCCTGGAGGGCCTCAAAAGTCATCTTGGCTACCTCGGCGTACTTCTTCCGTCCCTCGTCGTAGAAGGCCCTCAGGTCCTTTAGGTTCTCATCGCTCGAGAAGGCCCTTATGATTATCTTCTGGACCAAGGTGCTCGGGCAGAGGGTCCTAGCCTGTTCTACAGCGTTCACGGCCCCTACCAGACCCGCATCAGCTATGGCGTAGGCTAGCCTCCAGCCGGGGGCCCTCAGCTCCTTGGAGAAAGTGCACATCAATATCTCGTTCTCCCTCCTCGGCCTAGAGAAGTAGGAGGGCTCGCGGCTGAAGCAGAAGGCCCTGTAGGCCAGGTCGACCATGACCCAGACGCCTTTCTCCTCCGCCACATCTAAGACGCCCTCTAAGGTGTCCTCGGACATGATCATGCTGTCTGGGTTGCCGGGCGTCGTGATTATGACCAGCCTGGTCCTGTCCGTTATGAGGTCCGATAGCTCTCCGGGGTCGGGCTCGTACTCGTGGTCCTTTACCACGGGCCACCATTTCACCTTGAAGGTTAGCAGCCCTTCTACCTCGGCCTGACGCTTGTAGTTCAGGTAGCCGGGGCAGGTCAGTATGAGCTCGTCCCTCGGGTCCATGCAGGCCAACATGAAGGCTGCCGTCAGCTCCGTGCTGCCGGCACCGGCTATGATGGCGTCTTCACCTTCCCTCACGGGCCTCTTCCAGACGGCCTCCTCGTACCTCACTATGGCTTCTATGAGGTCTGGCTCGCCCTTCGTCGGCCCGTAGCGGGCCGATAAGTTGAAGGCTCCCTCATCCTCGACTATCTCCTTGAGGGCCTTCCTGAGCACGGGCGGTGGAGGGTCCTGAGGCCATCCGCCAGCTAGGTATATGAGCTTCCTCGGGTACTTCTCAGGGTGCTTCTCGAAGTCAGCTACTATGGTCATTATCTCCCTTATGGCACTTGGGTTCTCGACCGCGTACCTGCCGACCTTCGATATGTGAGGCATTTTCCCACCGCTGACCGGGTGCCCGGGCTTTAAATTAAAGTTGCCCAAGGATATGCGGGACTAGACCTCCTTCTTCTCCGGCTCCTCCACCAGGGCAGCTAGGAGCAAGGCCACTAGGACGAAGAGGCCGCTGGTCAAGTAGAAGACTAGGCAGGGGCTCACGTGCTCGTATATGAAGCCGACTAGGAAGGGCGTGGGAATGCTGGCCAGCGTGCTGACCAACATGTTGGCTCCTATCACGCGTCCCCTCATCTCCCTCGGCGTTAGGTCGGCCGTGAGGGCACTGAAGGAAGGCATGGACAGGCCCAGGGCCAGTTCCAGGGCCAGGAGGGCGGCCAGGACGGGCAGGAAGCCCGATACGAGAGCCAGGCTAGTGAAGACCAGGGCTCTCATGAGGCAGGAAGCCACGATGAGCTTCTTCTTGCTGAGCTTATCGGCTAGCTTGCCGAGCAAGAGGCCGGTGGCCAGGCCGAAGCCCATCCTTATGGAGGCCATGAGGCCCCATTCTCCCTCGCTGATGCCAGAGTAATCCACCACGAAGAGGGGTATGAAGGTCCACAGGGCGTTCATGAACGGGTAGGAGAGCAGCGGCACGAATATTATGGCCTTGAGAGACCTTGGGGCCTCCCTGAGCGTCCTCACGACCTCCCTCAGCGATTCAGAGTATATGCTTATCAAGCCCTTCTTGGTCGGTGGGCTGGGCCTTATGGTTTCCTTCAGGAAGAGCAGCCTTATGGTAGCAGCCGTCAGGCCAGCTAGGATGACAGATATGTAAGCTATTCTCAGGCCCGACAGGAAGCCATAATGCTCTATGAGGAACACGGCCACTAAGGGAGAGGCCACGGCGAACAGGTCCGGGAGGACCCTTGTCATGGCGTAGCCAATGCCTCTCCTCTCAGGCGGGAGTGAGTCGGCCGTTATGGCCTGGAGGGCCGGGCTGTAAACGCGTGATAGGGCTTCAACGCACATGCCGACTAGTATGAGCTGCCAGCTCGGTGCGATGACGTAGAAGAGGTAGGACAGGCTCAGGGCATAGGTCATGATGACGATTATACGCCTCCTCCCCCAGGCGTCAGCCACGTAGGAACCGGGTATGAGGCTTAGGCAGAAGAAGGCCATGTAAACGCTGTTCATCAGGCCCAGCACGGTCGGCGTGGCCCCGAGGGCCCTTATGTATAGGGAGCCGTAGGGCATGACCATCCTGAAGGCGAACCGCCAGAGGACCCAGGTCACCATCAGGACCAGGAAGTTGCCCCTGAGCACGGAGAGGTCATTCCTCAGGGCCCTGAGCTTATCAGCTAGGCCGGACATGCCCCTAGGCCACGGGGAGGGGCCATATAAGGGCTACTCGAGCGGCCTCATGGAGGCCACCAACTCCCTGAAGGCCTTCTTCACGGCCCTGTTGACCTCTATCAAGACGGCTCCTTCTCCCGGCTGTCCGTATAGGACCACCGAGCCCTCCGGGGCACAGAGAACGGCCACTATGGTCAACAGGTCTTCCTCGCCCTCCACAAGCACGAGCGAGTGGCCCGTCCTGATGGCTTCCCCTACCACGCCCCAGGCGTCCCCACTTATCGTCCCGGGCTGGTTGACCAACCTGAAGATGTGTTTCCAACCGGGTGAACTCGGGGGACCCTTGAAGGGCTTCCTCATGGCCCTCCCATCTACTATAGCCGTCCAGGGCCTGAGGCCGTGCCCGAGGGCGTTATGGGTCACCACATCTCCGACGGTTATGAGCTTCCGGCCCCCAAGGGCCTTAGAGACCTCCTCGAAGACCTCGTCTGGCCTACCTCTTATGAGCCTCCCCAAAGGCTTCTTCAATTCCGCCCTGAGTTCAGGCGTCAGGACGAGAGTGGGAGGCAAATCACCTTACCCTCAGGGCGTAGGCACCTGGCTTCTTTATCCCCATTATCTTTGCTATCTCGGAGTTCTCCGGGTCCAGTATTATGACCATGCCCGTGAAATCCTTGCTGAGCCTATCACTGCCGCAGTTCGGGCACCTGCTCTTCGTAGTAATCATCTTGCAATCACGACAGGCCCTCTCGACCAATCAGGACCCCTCCTCCTCGCCCTTCGCGGCCATTTCCTCTATCCACTCTAACTTGCCCAGGTAATCGTGCCTAGCCGTCACGGCCACCTTGGGCAAGGCTGACTCACGCTTGAAGGACGCGGCTGTTATCCTGACCCTCACGACATCTCCCTCGCTGAGCTTCTTCTTCGTCTGCTTCCCTATGAAGGCACCACCTCGCCTGTCGAAGACCACGTAATCGTCCATTATCTGTGATTTGTGGAGCAGGGCATCTATCGGACCTATCCTCACGAAGGCACCGAAGTCCATAGTGCTTACCACGTCGCCCTCTACTATCTCGTTCGGCTCTGGTTTGAAGACCAACAGGGTGAACTCCACTCTGTTGTAGCTGGCCCCATCGCCCGGGACCAGCTTGCCCACCGGGTCAACCTTGGCGTCTAGAACCGCTATGACACAGCCTAGCTCCTCGTCATGTAGGTCAACATACATACGCCTGAGCTCCTCCAGAGCCACATCATCTATCGGTTCCCCGAACTTATTCGGAGGTATCCTTATCACATCTTCAACTTTTACTAATTTGAACGTAGGCTATCCCCCGCCTAACCCCAGCCGGTAGCCTCTCCTATTTAAGCCAATCGCTCAGATGATGCCGTCCAACTCTAGCTTGCCCAGGCCCCTCAGGTATATGACAGGGATCCCCTCGGCCCTGAGGCGTTTCCTCAACCGGGCATCATTCGTAGCAACCGGGCACTTCCACTCGACGGCGAGCCTCACGATAAGATCGTCAACGCTCTCGCCTGGTGCCCTCTGGACCTCCACGACCTCGCATTTCCTCGCTAACTCCAAGGCCAGTTTCTCAGGTCCCTTGGACCGCCTGGCTACCCTCTCTACCTCTTCATAGACGGGTGAAGGCAAGACGAACCTCACACGCCTACATAGAAGGTCCGGTATGGCCTCGAATATGTCTATGCCGAACTGGACGGGGAGGAAGAGGAAGTTGGAATCCAGTATGACGGTCAAGGGGCCACGTCTCGCTCGCACACCCATTTCACCGCTCTCCTCGCTCTCGCATACATTCCTTGAGGATGAACAAGAACTCCCTGAGGCCTCTGAGGGCTTCCTCCATATGCCTCCTCGTGGCCCAGCCCTCGTAGAAGTTCACGTGCATGGAATTGGCCATCTGCCACAGCCTCATGAGTTCAGGCTTATCCAGTCGTGCAGATAATTCATCTACGTAAGCCCATAGTTCCCCGTGGCTGGTCAACCTGGCCCCGTCCAACATCTGGGCAACTGCCTTCACGGCCAGGGCAGCAGAACCCCATATCTTCTCTGACGCCTGCCTCAAATCGCCTTTAGACAGCTCTTCCTCCGCCTCCCTCACGAGTTCCTGAGATGCCTCCCAGTAGGCGTTGAACGCCTCCCTACGGTCCATGTCGTCAACTACCATGCCGAGTATTAGGTCTTCTACGTTAACAGCTCCCTTCTTCTCGGCTAATTTCACGAGCTTCTCGTAGGCTTCTTCAGGCACGGAGATAGTGGGCATGTCGTCTTGACAGAGGAGCTACCGTTATTAACCGTTGTGCCTTCGCCCACGCCTCGGCCTAGGTATGAGTAAGGGCACTCGCCGCTTGTAAGCCAGGTAGGCCTCGCCAAAACGGGCCTCCAGTTCCTTCTCTTCCACCAGCTTCAGGTAGGCCACGACGACCGGGAAGAAGGCCAGCCAAGTAAGGGCTAGGAAAGAGGGCGATGCGAGTAAGAGGCCTAGGCCCGTCAGGTAAAGGAACTCGCCTAATACCATAGGATTACGGCAGAGGGCGTAAGGGCCCATGGTCACGAGGCGTTGTGTAGGTGCTACCGGCAGCGGGCCTCCGCGGCCGAGCTTGAGCTGGGCCCAAACCGACCAACCGGCCAGTAAAAGGCCGAGGACTACGAGCACGAGACCAGATAAGAAGCCGAGAGGCCGGGGTGGCCAGGGAGGCAGGTCGAGGCGTGTGTCAAGCCATCCGAAGAACAGGGCACCCAAGAGCAAGCTGAGGACCTTGAAACCCTTGGTCCTCACCATACGCTCGACCAGAGAAGGCATAGCGCCCACTGGGCTCCCGCTCACTCCCACTCTATCGTGGCTGGCGGCTTGTGCGTTATGTCGTAGACGACCCTGACGACCTCGGGGACCTCGTTTGTTATGCGGGTGGCCAACCGCTCTAGAAGGTCCCAGGGCAGCTTGGCGAAGCTGGCCGTCATGGCCTCCATGCTCTCCACGGCCCTTATGGCCACGACGTAGCCGTAGGCCCTCCTATCGCCCTTGACACCCGTGCTCTTCGTGTCGAGCAGGACGGGGAAGTACTGCCACAAGCGGTCGGAGAGGCCGGAGCGTTCTATTTCCTCCCTGACTATGGCGTCCACACGCCTTATCAGCTCTACCTTCTCGGGCGTCACCTCGCCTATTATCCTGACAGCTAAACCCGGGCCGGGGAAAGGCTGCCTCCTTATGACCTCCTCCGGCAGGCCCAGCCTCCTCGCTAGTTGGCGGACCTCGTCCTTGTACAGGTCCCTGAGGGGCTCGATTATGGCCTTGAACTCCATCTTGGGAGGCAGGCCAGCTACGTTGTGGTGCGTCTTTATCTTGTCCGAGAAACGCCTGAAGCCCGATTCTATTCGGTCCGGGTAGATCGTACCCTGGACCAGGTATTCGGCCCCGACCTGCCGGGCCACACGCTCGAAGACGCGTATGAAGGTCTCCCCTATGACACGCCTCTTCTCCTCCGGGTCTCTCACGCCTCTTAAGGCCCTGAAGAAGTCCTCCCTGGCATCTACTATGTGGAGGTTGGGCAGTAAGGCCGAGAAGACACGCCTCACGTATTCTACCTCGTTCTCACGCATGAGGCCCGTATCCACGAAGACGGCGTGCAGCCTGTTTCCTATGGCCTTGGCGGCCAGAATGGCGGCCGTGCTCGAGTCTATGCCGCCGCTGAGGGCTATCACGGCCCTGCCGTTGCCGACGGTCTCCCTTATCTCCTCTATGGCCTTGGGTATGATGTCCTCGACACGCCAGTTCGGCCTGCAGCCGCACACCTTGAAGACGAAGTTGGCCAGCATCTTCTGCCCGT
>NJEJ01000084.1 GCA_002255025.1 Candidatus Bathyarchaeota archaeon ex4484_135
TTCCGTGAAGTTCGCCCGTGTTTTCAGCATATTCACGCCTCCCCAGGTCATGAAGGCCATAAACAAGGCCTGCAGGGAAGAGGCAGATTGAGGCTCCCCCTCTTCAAATCGGCACCTGGCACCTGGTGCACTTGTCCTCCCAAGTACAACTTGAACGTCTACAAGGGCCGTTGTGCCCATGGCTGCCTCTACTGCTATTCCATAAAGTTCCCGGCCTTCAGGGAGGGGCCGCCCGAGCCCAGGAAGGACTTGGCCTCTAGGATAGAGGTCATGGCGAGGAACACGAGGCCCTTAATGCCCGTGATGGTGAGCGATTGCACTGACCCATACCAGCCCCTGGAGGCCAAGCTAGAGCTGACCAGGAGGTGCCTTGAAGTCCTCATAAGACACGGCTTCCCGATCCTAGTCGTCACTAAGTCGGACCTAGTGGTCCGCGACGCCGATGTGTTGGCTAGGGGGAAGTGCGTCATATCTATAACCATAACGACCCTTGACAGAGAACTCGCAAGACGCGTCGAGCCGGGTGCACCGAGCCCGTCAAGACGCCTTAAGGCCTTGGAGAAGCTATGCGAGATGAGTTTTCATGTTACGGCCAGGGTTGACCCTATACTGCCCGGCCTGAACGATGACCTCACCGGCCTCAGGGAGCTAATAGACGCTATAGCGGATGCTGGTGCCAAACAGGTGACGAGTTCTACCTTCAAGCCCGTCAGGGGCACCTTAAGGCTCATGAGGGAGGCTGATGAGGGCATCTATGAGATCGTCAGGAAGGCCTACGAGAAGGCCAGGTGGATAGGTGGCTACCTCTACTTGCCCGATGGGGAACGCTACGAGATCATGAGGGCCGTGAGGGACTTAGCCATCGGACGAGGGCTCGATTTCGCCGTCTGCCGGGAAGGCTTTACGGACCTGAACACGGCCGTATGTGATGGGACAGGCCCCCTGAGGCAGGGAGGCCTTGATATCTTCCTCAGGACCCGAAGATGAACGTGAGGGAGAAGTACATCCAGAACCAGGAGGCCGGTATGGGCAAGAGAGACCCGGCAAGGACTTGTTTTACGTCATGTTGGTCTAACCTGACCCTGGACCAGCAGACGGGCAACAGGAGCAGGTAAAGCCAGGCCATTTGCGGGCCTAGGACGTAGACGAGACATGTGGTCGGGCCTGATATGCCTGCAGCGTGGATGCTTATCTTCCAGGACAGGTTTATGGCCAACATTATGGCCGTTATGAAGGCGTAGCAGGTCATCAGGCCTAGAGCTTCCTTCGGTGCCTTGGTCAGCACGAGCGAGTAAGCACCGGCCATATAGGACGATATGGCCCCCATGAAGGGGAGGCTCCTCTCCTCTCTCCTCGACACGCAGATATCGCCTACCAGACCGGCCCTCAGGCAGGCCAAAATGACCAACACGGGCATCACGCTGGCGAAGACAACGGATAGCAGGAGCGACGTGAAGAGGTCGCAGCGGTCCTGGCACCTGTACGAGAGGAGAAGGAAGAAGCAGAAGGCAGCATAGGCAGGAGCACTTAGTATGGCCTCTATTGCTTTTGCCAGCCCTTCCGAGCCCCTCATGCTAGCCCTCCCTCTCCACAAGGGGTTTATAAGGGATTCGGGCCACCGGCTCGGCCCGCTGGGCTCCCCCTCACCCATCGGAAGGCCTACTGCCTCACAGCCGATGGCCTAATAGGGCTCCCTGTGGAGGCCGATTTAAGCTCAACCCCCAAGAGATTTCGGCCTTGGAAGCAGAGGTGGCGGTGGTGGGAGCTGGTCCAACAGGCCTGCTGGCGGCCAGGGAAGTAGCTAAGGCCGGGTTCGATGTCGCAGTCTTAGAGGAGCACGAGCAAGTAGGGGTTCCCGTCCACTGTGCTGGCCTGTTAAGCTTGAGAGGCCTCGAAATGCTCGGCTTCAGGAGGGACGAGGACTTCGTGCTGAACACCTTCAGGGGGGCCATCTTCTACTCGCCATCCGGCCTGAGGTTATGCATCGAGGCGAGGAAACCCCTGGCCTGCGTGGTCGACCGAAAGGCTCTAGATGTCAAGCTGGCCACGAGGGCGGGGGCAGAGGGAGTTCGCCTGTCCTTGGGCAAGCAGGTCCGGTATATCTTGGCTGAGGAGGACCGAGTCCTGCTGGGGGGCCCCTGGGGTTCCATGTCTTGTCTGGCCTCCGTGGTGGCAGAGGGCTTCAAATCCAGGCTCGTCAGGATGCTGGGCCTCCGGACTATAAATTGGAGGGCTGTCCTGCCTGCAAGCCAGGTAGAAGTGACCGCACGGGATCTAGACGATGATTTTGTGGAGGTCCACCTCGGCTCTCGCGTAGCACCCGGTTTCTTCGCGTGGGTCATACCGCTAGGGGACGGGAGAGCCCGGGTCGGGCTGGCCTGCAGGGAACTCGACCCGAGGAAGGCCCTTAGGGCTTTCTTAAAGCGGAGATTCGGCCTTAGGCTGGACCGAGCTCCTTATTCGGGCTCCGTCTTGAAATGCGGCCCGATACCTAAGACCTACTCCGGCATGGTGGCCGTGGTGGGCGACGCAGCCGGTCAAGCCAAGCCCACCACAGGCGGGGGCGTGGTCCTCGGCGGCATATGTGCCATCTTGGCTGGTAGGGCGGTCGTGAAGGCCCTGGAGGAAGGCCGTAGGTCGCTGGCATCTTACGAGCTGGCCTGGAGGAGGGCGTTATGGTCCGACTTCAAGGCCATGCTGGTCCTCAGGAAAATGCTGGACGCCATGCCGGACCGGCTATTAGACAAGGCCATTCTCATGGCAGATGAGGCTGCCCTGAGCAGCATGGCTGAGGAAAAGTTGGATATGGATAGGCAATCTACCTTCCTGCTCGCACTACCCAAGTACTTGTTCACATGCCTCCTCGGCCTAGCTAGAAGAGCTCCCTCTTCCCTCAAGCGATTTTAAGAAGTCCCTGAGGGCTTCCACGTTCCAGGGGTGCTTGCTCTTCCTCCTCACGTCAACTCTGAGGCCCAGCTTCCTGGCCTGTTTGACGGTGAGGCCTACTTCCTCTAACTCGGGCACGCTGAAGCCACGTCCCACCCGGAGGCCTGGGTCAACTCCTCCGTACTTGATCAAATGCGGCCTCTTGACCACGGGCTCAGGCACCTCGCCTCCCACGCCAACTCACCCTCTAGGCCCCAGGCAGAGGGCGATTTAAGATATGTGCTTGCCTCCCACGTGCAATACTCATAAGAGACCCTGCCACCGGACGGTCGAGGTAGGACGAGTTGGTGGAGCCGGAGATAAGGGAGCTACTCCTGAAGGCTGCCCTCCTGAACGCTATCAAGCACGGTGGGAAGGCCAAGCTAGGACCCGTCTTAGGCGGCTTCTTCAGCGAGAGGCCCGACCTGAGGCCCTTGGCCAAGCAGCTGATACCCATAGCCAGGGAGGTCGTAGAAGAGGTCAATAAGATGGACTTGCCGGAACAGAAGGCCTTGTTGGAGGAGAAGTGGCCAGGGGCCCTAGAGGCCGAGGAACACGAGGAAGCCGAGGAACGTGAGAAGGAGCTGCCTTCTCTCCCGAACGTGGAGAAGTATGAACGCGTTGTGACGAGGTTCGCCCCGAACCCCGATTGCGTCCTCCACCTCGGCTCAGCCAGGGCCCTCGTGCTGAGCCACGATTACGCCAGGATGTACAAGGGCCTCTTCTACCTGCGTTTCGAGGACACGGACCCAAGGACGAAGTCGGCCAGGCTGGAGTTCTACGATGCCATACTGGAGGACTTGGAGTGGCTCGGCTGCAGACCGGATAAGGTGTTCATACAGGAAGGCATACATCTGCACTTGCTCTAAGGAACGCTTTAAAGAACTCGCCATGGCATGTAAGCCATGTCCCTGCAGGGAACTGCCTGTTGAAGAACACCTCGAGCGTTGGGAACTCATGTTGGATGGTACGTTCGGTGAGGGAGAGGCTGTCGTGCGTGTGAAAACGGACCTGACACACCCGAACCCGGCCGTGAGGGATTGGCCAGCACTCCGCATAATAGACCCGGAGAAGCACCCACACCCCAGGCCCGAGGTAAGGGAGAAGGGATACCGCGTCTGGCCGCTCTACAACTTCGCCTGCGGCATAGATGACCACCTAATGGGCATAACGCACATAATAAGGGGAAAGGAGCACATGACCAACGAGATAAGGCAGCGTTATATGTATGCCCACTTCGGCTGGCATTACCCAGAGGCCATCCACTACGGCCGCCTGAGGATAACGGGGGCCGTATTAAGCAAGTCCAAGATAGTGGGCGGCGTCCAGAAGGGCCTCTTCACGGGCTGGGACGACGTTCGCCTGGCTACCCTCAGGGCCCTGAGGCGTCGCGGTATAACGCCGGAGGCCGTCAGGCGTCTGATGCTCGAGATAGGCCCTAAGCCAGCGGACATAACGATAAGCTGGGAGAACCTGTACGCCATAAACAGGAAGATAATAGACCCGGTGGCGAACCGCTACTTCTTCGTGTGGGAGCCCATCGAGCTGGAGGTCGTGAAGCTGCCTCCGGACCTTCCTCTCGTGGTGGAACTCCCCCTGCACCCAGATGACCCTGGAAGGGGAAAGAGGACCTTAGAGCTGACAGCCTCAGGCGACAAGGCCAAGTTCCTCATAGCGGGCCCAGACGCCAGGGACATGGCCGAGGGGGCCGTCTTCAGGCTCATAGGATTGTTCAACGCTCAGGTCCTTAAGGCTGGCGGAGATAAGATCGTGGCTGAATTCCACAGCCAGGCCGTTGAGGTGGCCAAGGAGCTCAAGGTCCCCTTAATCCACTGGCTGCCAGCTGAGGGAAACTTGGAAGTCGAGGTCCTCAGGCCGGACGGGACTGTAGAGGGGCTTGGGGAGCCCAACCTCGCCAGGGAACAGACGGGCTCCCTGGTCCAGCTGGTCCGTTATGGCTTCGGGCGTGTGGATGAGGTGGCAGAAGGCTTCGTGAGGATATGTTACGCCCATAAGTGAGGTTCTCAGGCTTACTTCTCCCCGCTGACTTGAGCACCAGAGATATAAAGGGGTAGTTCTCCAAGCCCTCGGGAGGCGTGTGAGATGCCGCTGAGGGACCCGGTCAAGATAGCCATAGCACAGGCCCGGAGGCTGAGGGTCAAGATATGCCGTGAGTGCGGGGCTAGGAACGCACCTACGGCCACGAAGTGCAGGCGTTGCAGGAGCAAGAACCTACGTTGGAAGAGGGTAGAGAGGAGCAGGAGGTAAGGATCTTAAGGCCCGATAGCCTTATCTAGGCCCCTGTGGGCCTCAGGACAGGGGCCGGTGGTCTAGCCTGGTAGGACGCCTCCCTGACGCGGAGGAGGTCCCCGGTTCAAATCCGGGCCGGCCCACCACGCACCTCTAACCGCGGGAAAAGCTTAAGAGAAGCCATAAGGCCTCTCCCGCACGAGCTGGAGGGCCATGTCAGTCTGCCACTGGGACCTCCACAAGAGGAAGAGGACGGGTGGGAAGAAGAAGCCCTGGAGGAAGAAACGCAAGTATGAGCTGGGCTCCTTCCCCACCGAGACGGTCTTAGGCCCGGAGGAGGAGAGAAAGTTGGACAGGAGGCGTGGTGGCAACCTCAAGGTCAGGTTGGTGAAGGTCAGGAGGGCAAACGTATCTGACCCGAGGACGGGCGAGACCAAGACGGTCGAGATACTGAGGGTCCTGAAGAACCCGGCGAACGTGGATTATGATAGGCGTGGCGTCATAACTAAGGGTACCATAATAGAGACGCCGTTAGGCCCAGCCGTGGTGACCTCTAGGCCCGGCCAAGATGGCGTTGTCAACGCCGTCCTGCTGAAGGAGTGAGAATCTTGCGTAAGAGGAAGGGCATGTGTGTCGTATGGCCTGTCTATTTCGATCTAAATGAGAGCAGGAAGCTGAGGCGTGTCCCGAAGGAGCTGGCCATCACGAGCCCCAAGTTAGAGGAGATATGCAGGGCCCTCGACATCCTGGGGTTGAGGTATGAGGTCGTGAGCGGAGCAGCACATCCCTCCCGGCACTGGGAGAAAACAGGCTATCTGCTCGTGGAGAAGAGGGAGCCCAAGGAGCAATTGATGAGGAAGATAGCGTCCCTGCTCAAGAGAATTAAGGCACGTGCACGGAGAAAAGTTTAAGTAGAAGCCTGAAAGGCTCTAGTCAGCCGCCTTCAGGTAGGGGGAGCTTGAGGCGAATAGGAAAAGTACTCCACATAACAAAGGCTGGCGATATAGTGGTCAGGTCCGATTCTGATTTCGCACCCAGGATCGGTGATAGGGTTTACGGGCCCGACCTCCTTCAGGTCGGCGTGGTCTCCGATGTGTTCGGGCCTGTCTCCTCCCCCTACGTGGCCGTGAGACCTCTGGTCGATGATCCAGAGAACCTGGTCGGTAAGATACTCTACGTCAGGAGGGGTAAGAAGTGGAGGAGAGGTTGAGGTTTAGGGAGGTGGATAAGTGCCCGTACTGCGGCAGCACCCACCTCCTCAGGGACCCAGAGCAGGCCGAAGTGGTCTGCACGAACTGCGGCTTAGTAATAGAGACGGACCTAATGAACCAGGGCCCTGAGTGGAGGGCCTTCGATTCTGAGGAACGCTCC
>NJEJ01000025.1 GCA_002255025.1 Candidatus Bathyarchaeota archaeon ex4484_135
TGCTCGCAGGCGTGGTCCCGCTGGCCGACATGCTGCCCGAGGTGGCCTTGGTGAAGCTCATGTGGGTCCTGGGCTCCCTGACGGACGACCCAGAGGAAGCCAAGAAGCTCATGCTCAAGCCCTTCGCGGGTGAGATAAGCCCAGCCTCGCCCATAAAGACCATGGCACCTTGACGCTAACTTATTTACCGCCTGAGGAAATCGTCATACCGCCTTGGAGGCCGAGAGCATTAAGCAGGTAGCCGAGGGCATACGGTCCTTCCTCAAGGACAACTTCGACCGTTACGTCCGCATCCTCTCGGACCTCGTGGCCATCCCGAGCGTCTCAGCCAAGGGCGAGCACATGGATGAGTGTGCCCGGCTGGTGGCCGACCTGTTGGCCGAGAGGGGCTTCAAGGTCAAGATAGCCAGGGCAGGCGGGCATCCAGCAGTCCTCGGGGAGCTCGAAAGTGGCGAGAAGGCCATCTTGATCTACAACCACTATGATGTCCAACCGCCTGAGCCCTTAGAAGCCTGGAAGCACGACCCGTTCAAGCTGACGGCCGAGGATGGCCGTTTGTTCGGTAGGGGGACGGCCGACAACAAGGGCAACATAGTGGCCAGGCTTGCGGCCATAGATGCCTTAAAACACGTCCTCGGCGAGGTCCCGTTGGCCGTGAAGTTCCTCGTGGAGGGAGAGGAGGAAATAGGTTCGCCCACGCTCCCTAAGCTCGTGGAAGAAAACAGGGAGGTCCTGAAGGCCGATGGCGGCATATGGGAGACAGGCTACGTAGGCCGCAGGGGCGAGCTCAGGATATACCTGGGCTTCAAAGGCATGCTTTACGTGGAACTCACGGTCAAGGGACCCTCCAGGGACATCCACAGCGGCTACGCACCCATAGTGCCGAACCCGATATGGCGGTTGGCCCGTCTGGCCTGCACCCTGAAGGACCCAGAGGGCCGGGTGCTCATACCGGGCTTCTACGAGGGCCTGACGGGCCTGGGGTACGATGTCGAGGCCTTGCTCAAGGAGCTGCCCTTCGACGAGGAAGCTCTAAAGGAAGAACTCGGCCTGGAGGAGTTCGTGGGGGGCCTGACGGGCCTTGAGGCCCTGAGGCAGCTACACCTCATGCCCTCCCTGAACATATCGGGCATCTACGGTGGCTACACGGGCAGGGGAGGCAAGACGGTCATACCTTCCGAGGCGGGCATGAAGATAGACATAAGGCTCGTCCCGGACCAGGACCCAGATGAGGTCCTCGAGGCCCTGAGGGCCTACCTGGCCGAGAAGGGCTTCGGCGACGTGAAGCTGACCGTCCACTCCAAGTACCCAGCGGGTTTCACGAAGCCAGATGAGGAGGTCGTGAGAGCCTCCGTCAGGGCGGCTGAGCTCGTCTACGGCATCAAGCCCGCCTTGGTGCCCTTATCGGCTGGCTCGGGGCCCATGTACCTCTTCACGGGCGTCTTGGGCGTGCCCATGACGGGTGCTGGCGTCGGCTACTATGGCTCAAGGGTCCACGCACCAGACGAGAACATAAGGGAAGCGGACTTCCTCAAGGGCATGGAGCACGTGGCCTTGACGCTCCTCATGTTCTCGAGAGGCCGTGGGGCGAAGCACTAAAAAGGCACGAACGGGCCTTACAGCCGGGATGATGTGTGGCGACGGCGTCGATGCCCTTGACGGGCTCCGGCCCGCGTGAGAGGGCTGTGAGACCTGACTGACCTCCGCTGACCACCATTTTAGGCTTTCGACCTTTTCCCGGCCCAGAGGACCTTAGGACCTGCCCAGGAGGCCCAGAGGCCTGCTAAAGCAGACCCGGCGAACTGAAGGAGGCCTGCTAAAAAGACGTAGGAGAAGGCCAGGCCTAGGAGGCCGATCAGGCAGGAGAACACAGTCCTTAACAGGTTCCCCAGGTCCCTTGGGTTCCTCAGCTTCGCTTGATCGGGCAGGAGAGCACCGAGGAAAACGCCAGATATGAGTCCTCCTATGTAGGCTGAGGGCCTCCCCCAATAAGAGGGTGTTAAGAACATGGCCAATAGGCCCACGAGCACTGTTAATAGAGCCAGGAGTGCTCTGGCAGCCCGGTGGCCCTCGAGGCCCTTGAGAAGGCCTTTGGCAGCCTCCTCGATTAAGCCGATGTAGGAGGCCAGCACCAGAAGGCCGAGGCCAAAACCGGCCAACACGTCCGTAGGCCAGTGGAGGCCGAAGTAAACCCGGCTTAAGCTGGCCAGGCCAGCCAATACGGAACAGGCCAAGTAAGCCCATCTCCTGCGGGATTCCCTGGCCACGTAGCCCAGGTTAGATGCCGCCTCCGTGGCGTGCGTGCTGGGCATGGACGGATCAGTCCTCGGGCCTAAGCGTTGTAGCTCTAAGGGGGGCCGAGGTCTTCCTACGACGTACTTCAGGGCATAGCTGGTGTAAAAGCTCGTTAAGAGGAGGGCCGATAGGCTGAGGGCCTGTTTCTTCCTCCCGAGCGAGAACAGGGCGAATATGGCCATGAGCCAGAATATATCTCCGCCGAGCTCGCCCACAGCCCTGAAGAACAAATCTAAGAACGGGCTCGCCACGGCCTGCAGGGCCTTTATGAAGGTCAGCTCCCAATTCAAGGCCCTTCCCCACGACGCCTGTGCTTAGGTTTTTAAATCCTCGCGGGATACGTGGCCCGGTGGTCATATGAGCCTCAGGGAGTTCAATCTCCTCGTCTCAAGCCCCAGGGGTCTCGAGCACGATGCTTGCTCTGAGCTCTGGTTCCTGTTGGGCGAGGTAGGGGACGAGAGGGCCGAGGTCGAGACGACGCCCGTTAAGGGCCTGATATGGGCCAAGACGAGCTTGGACCCCTTCGAGGCCGTGAGGCGTTTAAGGGCCCTGTTGGCCGAGAGGCCTGAGGACTTCAGGGTCATACAGCGTGTCATACCGATAGAACGGGTGGTCAGGACCAGCCTCGAGGAGATAGCGAGGACGGCACGGGAACTCGCACTGGCTAAGATAGAGCCCGGCGAGAAGTTCAGGATAACCGTCGAGAAGAGGCATACCGAGCTGGGCACGATGGACATCATTAAGGCCGCTGCCGAGGGTATAGATAGGCCCGTGAATCTGAAGAACCCCGACAAGATAGTCCTCATAGAGGTCGTGGGAGGCCTGACGGGCATATCGGTCATAAGGCCTGGGGATATATTGAGCGTCGCCAAGGAGAAGAAGGCCAGGTAATTCCTCAAGATCTCAAGAACTCACGAGGCCGGGAAAGCGAAGGATAAATAAGCCCTGTTGACCACGGTAAATCACGGTGGTAGCTTGCCAGAGAAGGGCACTTGCCCGAGGTGCGGCGGCAAGGGGATCTCGCTCGGCATGCCTATTATAAAGGTCGGCAAGACGAGGGGCCTGAGGGTCGAGGTATTCGTCTGCAAGGACTGCGACTTAGTGTTCTACGAGAAGTATGAGGAATAGGGCCCGGGAGCCTTTAAAAAGTTCGGTTGCCCTCAGCAGCCCCTATGTCAAGCAGGTATCCGTCTGCAAGGATAACATGGTGTATGCGGGGGCCTCAGGAGCTCGCCGCTCCCTCATCCTCGGGTGATACGGGCCTCTTCACAGGCCCTGGGAGAGGGAGGTGAGGGAGAATAAAAGCATGAGCGGCCCGGGATGGCCTTACTCTATGTTGGCGTGCCTCTTGCGTATCTCGTCTTCCGTTATGCCTAAGCGGGCCATGAGCTCTACTATTAGGCTATCTAGGAAGACCATGCAGGCGTTCTCGAACATGGTGCCCAGGGGGCCGAGGGGCTCCATCTCGCCTGTTATCTGTCTGGCTATGTAGTCCTTCCGCTCGGCGACCTTCGTCCTGCCCTTCACCACGACCACGTGGTCGGCCATGCGGCCTAGAGTCGACTCCGGATGAGATGTTATGGCTACCACGCGGGCTCCTATTTCCTTTGCGACCTCAGCTGCTGATACCGTGCCTTTTGTCTCACCCGAGCCAGATATGGCAATTAATATATCGCCCTTCTCGGCAGCTGGCGTTATGGTCTCGCCGACCACATAGACGTCAAAGCTCATGTTCATCAGCCTTAGGGCGAAGGCACGCCCGACGAAGCCGCTCCGGCCCATGCCCACTACGAATATCTTACGGCCTCTCTCCTTGGCCTCTACCAACATCCTAGCGAGCTCTTCGACCTGTTCGAGATCGATCTCATCGATAGCCTTCTTGGTACCCTCGATTATCTCGCGGGCCGCCCTCCTGAAGGCCCCCAGCCTCTCCAACTGCAAGGGGAATTTCCCGCCCGGGAGTGGCTTACCTTACCTAAAAAGCCTTGTCCTGCATCCAGATAAACCCTTAAATACCAAGGGCCGATCTTATGATCGGGATTATATAGGGGAACTTGAGGTAGAACTTCGCGTAAAAAGCCATTATGAGGGAGAACAGTACGGCCGAGAAGGCCAGGTAATCACGCCCTCTCAGCCTAAGGACGTAAAGGCTCGTCCTCTTTCGTGAGGCACCCCAAGCCCTCGATTCCATAGCCTCTGCCATGGACCAAGCCCTCGTTATGGCATTTACAATCAGAGGTATCAAAATCGGTATATAACGCCTAGCCCTGGCTATGGGCCCGCCCTTGTCGAGTTCTAGGCCTCTGGCCCTCTGGGCATCCATGGTGGTCCTGGCCTCCCTGACCATCACGGGCGTGAACCTGAGGGCAGCCCTGAACATGAAGCAAAAGCTGTATGGGACGCCCATCTGTTCTAGGGCAAGGCTGAGGTCATCAGGCGATGTGGTGAGCGTGAATATGGAAAAGCTGGCTACGAAGACGAGGAAGCGGACCGCCAGGGCCAGGATGTCCTCGACGATGTAGAGGTCCGTGAGAGAACCTCTCAGCCACGTGAAGAACAGGTTCGTGCCTATTATGAGCAGGACGAGTGGGAGGCTGGCCTTGAGCGTCCTAGCCCACAGCCTGACGATCTTGCCAAGAGCTGCGAGAGGGGCCTGGGCCAAGAGCATGACCAAGAGGGGAAGCATTTTGTTGTGGACGCCTGCCATCACCATGACGGCCAGGGCGTAGAACAGCTTAACCCTCGGGTCCAGCTTGTGGAGGAGCGAATCACGCTTCTGGAAGGCCAGGCCCTCGAGGAGGCTGCTCATGCCAATCCCCTCGCCAGTGAGATTATGGCGTCTCTTGCCTCTACTAGGTCGAGGACATCGGTTCTCACCGGGAGGCCTTTCTCCCTCAAGTTGAAGAGCACTTCTGGGACCTGAGGCCTTACAAGGCTGGCCCTGGAGAGCAGCTCAGGGTCGGTCAGTACTTCCTCGGCCTTCCCCTCTGCTATTATTCTCCCGTCGGCCATGAGGGCCACCCTGGGCCTAGGCCTGAAGTCCACCACGAATTCTATGTCGTGCGTTACTATTATGACGGCCCTCTGGCCCAGCAGGCCGCATATTATCTCCCTCAGCTTCTCCTTCTGGGCGTAATCTTGGCCCAGCGTGGGCTCGTCCAAGACGAGGTACTTCGGGTCCCAGACGAGGACGGAGGCGAGAGCCACCCTCTTCTTCTCGCCGCCGCTCAACATCAGGGGTGAGACATCCCGGTATTCCTCAAGGCCAAGTGTCTCGAGAGCCCACTCGACTCGTTCCTTGATTTCCTCCTCGTTGAAGCCGAAGTTCCTGAGAGCGAAGGCTATCTCTTCCTCGACAGTGCTGCAGAAGAGCTGGTGGTCCGGGTTCTGGAAGACGAGGCCGACCTTCCTAGATAGCTCGGCCACCGTGGCGTGCCTCGTGTCAACGCCGTCCACGAGCACCCGGCCCTTGGTAGGCTTTATGAGGCCGTTCAAGGTCTTGAGGAGGGTCGTCTTGCCAGCACCGTTGGGGCCCATTATGACCAAGAAGTCCCTGTCCTCCACGGTCAGCGATATGCCCTTAAGGGCCTCGATGCCGCTCGGATACGTATACCAGACGTATTGGACTTCTATCGGCACCTCACCACCTCCGATATGAGGGAGGCCATCTGCCCCGGCGAGAGGGGGACCTCCGGTAACCTGAGGCCCCTCTCGGCCAAAAGCTCGTAGAGGCGGATTACCTTCGGTATGCCCACACCTAGCTCACGGGCTTCCCGAGATGTTAGAACTTCCTCCGGCGGGCCATCCAGGGCTATCCGGCCCTTGGCCATCACCACCACGCGGTCCGCGTAAGGAGAGGTCATGTCCAACCTGTGCTCGACCAGAAGGACCGTTATGCCGAGGCGTTTGTTCAGCTCGGCCACTAAGGATAGTATCTCGGCCGCACCAGCCGGGTCGAGGAAAGAGGTCGGCTCGTCTAGGACCAGCACCTCGGGCTTCATGGCTAGAACGGCCGCTATAGCTGCCCTCTGTTGCTGGCCTCCCGAGAGCTCGTGGGGAGGCCTGTGTCTCAGCTCCCACATGCCTGTTACCTTCAGGGCCCACTCGACCCGCCTCCTGATCTCCTCTCGGGGCAGGCCCAAGTTCTCTGGCCCGAAGGCCACGTCCGCTTCGACCGTGAGGCAGAAGAGCTGGTTCTCTGGGTTCTGGAAGACCAGCCCGACGTGCTGGGATAGCTCCCATATCTCGTGCTCCCTTGTGTCCAGACCAGCCACGAGCACCCGGCCCCTGAAATCGCCGGAGTAGAAGTGCGGCACTAAGCCGTTCAGGCAACGGCATAACGTCGTCTTACCGCAGCCAGAGGGGCCCGTTAAGATGACAAATTCGCTCTTCTTTATGGAGAGGTCTACGTGGTCAAGGGCGGGCCTCTTAGAGCCCGAGTAAGTGAAGCTGACGTCCTCTACCTCTATTATCCCCATCTTTCCTTCCGGGTCCCGGGTGCTCCCTCACTTTAATTCTTTCCCCTTAGTACCCAATAGCTTGCTCAAGAGCTTTAAACAGGCCTTGAGGGCATCTGCGGGCTCGCCTTCCCCGTTCGCACCAGCCGATAGGGCGTGGCCTCCCCCCATGCCCTTCATCATCTCCCCGAGGGGCCTGGCTAGGTCCCGGCCCAGGTGTATGCCGGTCTTGGACGCGAAGTCCTCTGTGGCCCTCATGCTGACCCTCAGGCGGCCGTCTTTTTCGCCAGCTACCACGGCCAGGTGGGCACCGAGCCCGAGCAGAGCCCTGGCAGCAGACGCCTGAAAGGCACTCACGTGCGAGAAGGCCACCAGCCAGTCTCCGAAGCGGTAAATCCGGGCCCTCGTACAGGCCTTCAGCCTGGCCACCCTCTCCGAGAAATCCATCTCCATGGAGAGGAGCGGGAACAGCTTCCTCGGCCTAGCACCAGCCCTCACGAGCTTGGCCACTGCTAGGAAAGCATCTGCATCTGCGAACACCAGGTGCCTGGTATCGTATGCTATGCCTAAGAAGAGGGCTTCAGCCACTTTCTTATCTACCTCGACGCCTAACTGCTCGTAGAGATCCAACATTATCTCGCAGGTCGAGGAAGCCTTCTCATTCACGATGTAGAGGCTGGCCAGACGCTCGGTATCTGGGTGCCTGGCGTGGTGATCTATGACCACGAGCGGTACCTCCCTCGCTCGCTCGGCTATGGCTTCTTTCAGCTCCTCGAGCTGTTCCACGTTGTTCGTGTCCACCATGAACATCACGTCTGCCTCCCCGAGGTCAATATCGTCCGAGAACTGGAAGCCCAGGTAGTCGAGGACACGTTTAGATACCTTGCTGACCCCCTGGGCAGCATAACAGGTCAGGGAGAGGCCGGGCCTCAGGGCCTCCAGGAGCTTTGATAGTGCGTAGGCAGAGCAGACAGCATCTGGATCTGCGTTGTGGTGGCACAGTATTACGGCCCGGCTCACTCCCGGCCTGCTGATAAGGGCCTTAATTTCCCCGGCCCCCAAGGGCTAGTTCCCTCAGCTTCTCTCCTACCGTCTCCATGGCCTTCTTAGCTGCTTCCCTTGCCAGCTCATCTGGGTCAACACGGGCTGAAGACGCCAGCCTGAGCTCTACGTCAACTGTCACGGTAAGGGGCTTCGTCCCTTCTACCTGAATGGAGATCCCCATGTCGTATATCTTCTTGGCCGGGACCTTGGACAGCACGTAGGCTCTCGCGGCCTCCTCGCCAGCCTTTATGACTTCCATGACCTGTTCATCAGATAGCTCTGGCAGCCCTATGACGACCTCGCCCATTAAATCCTCGCCCCCGGCCCAAGCTCCTTCTCCAATTTCGACCTTATCTCCTCTATTTGCTCTCGGGCCCTTTCCTCCTCCCTCCCTACCTGCTCTATTTTGAGCTTGAGGACTTCCCTTCTGTCCTGGAGTTCCTGTACTACCTTGGCCTTCTCCGTCCTGACGAGGAGGGCCCCGACCGACTTGTATATCGGCACGTCATCCCCCACGTCCTCAAGCTCCTTGAGGGCGTTCTCCACCTCCATGAGTTCTAGCTGGAGCTGCTGCCTCCTCATAACCAGGGATTGGAGTTGCTGCTGTAGCTGTTGTAAAAGCAGGATTCTCTGCTGCACCTTGGGCGGGAGCTGTGCTTTCTCGCTCATGGCCACACCGGGGTATGTGTGAGCCTTAAGGATAAAAGGTTAAGCTGAGCGTCGAGTTCCAACTTGACCTGGGAAGCTTGCTAGAGGGCTTCCAGATGGGGGGCCAGCGGGCCGATATGGTGCCGCGGGCTAAGTTTATATCCCCATGGCCTTTTATTCGCCCTCGTGGGCGACATGCTGCTCCCGATGCCCATGTGGCTCCCTGGCCTACCCCAGGGCGACCTGACCGACCTGTTGCTCTCGACAATACTTATACTGGTCTCGATGGCCTTCTTCACCATATTCGGCCAGAGGATACAGGCCTGGATGATGCTCAGGCAGGTGGCCAGGTCCCTGGACAGGCTCAGGCTGATGAGGGATGAAGGACGCAAGATGGCCATAAGGGCCCTCAGGGACCTCGGCGGGGCTGAGGGAGATGTGGCCGAGAAAGTTGACCGCTTCCTCGAGCACTTCGCCATAGAGCCGGAGAGCATGGACCCGGCGGGCGTGGTGTGGAAGCTTGAGCGGATACTGGATGTAAGGGAGAAGAAGTTCCTAGATGAGGTCAGGAGGATGGCACCTAAGGCCAGCGAGGACAAGATACACAACCTTGAGGGCCTGTTGGAGGCTGCCATGGCCCTGAACACGCTCTACAAGGTCGTCAGGCACTATTACCTGCTCGGGAAGAAGACATCAAGCATCTACATAATAGCCCAGCTCCAGATGCTAATACCGCTCCTGATGAAGACGGCCCGTGCTTATGCGGATGCCCTCATGGCCTTCAGGAAGGGCCAACCAATAGGAGATGGTATAGGGGCCCTGGTGGCAGCCAAGCTCATGCACGGCAAGCCGTTCAGGCGTATAGCCAAGGACACCATAGTGGCCGAGGTGGACTTGGACGGCCGCAAGGCTTTCGTGGTGAAGGCAGAGGGGCCAGGTGCCATGGTGGGCAAGCCGGGCGAGGCCGTCAGGAAGCTCGTAGAAGAACTGGACGGTGATGTCAAGGCCGTGGTGTTCGTCGATGCCACGATAAAACTGGAGGGCGAGAAGACGGGCGAGATAATAGACGGCATAGGCGTGGCCATAGGAGGGCCGGGCGTGGAGAAGTTCAAGGTCGAAGAACTCCTGCCCAAGCTTAACATCCCCACTTACGCCGTGCTGATAAAGGAGGACATAAGCGAGGCCGTCTCGCCCATGAAGGAAGAGCTCTTGGAATCAGCCGACAGGGCCATAGAGAGGATAAAGGCCCTGTTATCCGAGGTGACGGAAGAAGGCGATAAGGTCGTAATAGTCGGCGTGGGCAACACCATGGGGATAGGACAGTAGGAGCTGATGGCCATGAGAGCCCTGGCACCGGTCATCGGCCTCTTGCTTTCTGCCCTAAGCATAGCCCTGCTCGTTGCGAGCGTGGTCGAGGTCTTCAGGGGAAACGAGGAAATGGGCATGTACTTCCTCTTAGCCGCCATAGCCCTAACGGCCATGTCCTGGCTCGCCTCGAGGTCGGTGAGGATGACTAAAGAGGTGCCCGTCCTGAGGTCCTTCCGGGTCCTGACCGAGATATCATGTGCCTCGTGCGGCTTCAAAGAGGTAAGGGAATTCGAGGAAGGGGATTACATATTCAAGGAAATCGGGAAGTGCCCGAGATGCGGTGGTATCCGCGTCATAACCCGGATATGCCGGGAGGAGACGAGACCTAATCCCTGAGAGTCGTCACTATACATCTATCTTCTAACACGAGGACCGTGTGCTCGAATTGTGCCACAGGACCCCCGGATTTCTCCACGAAGACGGGATATCCCATGACCACGTTATTAGCTATGAGTTCACGCCAGGTCTCTTCATACCTCGACCTCGGGACCAGCTTCCACAGCCACCTCTCCGCGAAGGGGAGGGTCCTGAAGTGCTCGTATATGACTTTCACCAGCCTATCTGCCTTCTTGCCCTTGGCCGAGGGCTTGAGGAGCCTGAAGATGGTGACCGGGGGCCTCTCGACCACGACGCCGGATGCCCAGCCCTCGGTAACGAAGGGCTCTATGGCGTAAGCTCCCTCGGGCTTCATCTTCTTGAGGCCATGGAAGGACACGTTAGGTATGGAAGTGCCCGAATGTATTGTGTACCTGTCCATGCTGTGGCCCGTGAGGTTGGATATAGGCTTGCAGCCATAGGCCTTGATGGCCTTTTCTATAGCCGACGAGACGTGCGATATTCTCACGTTAGGCTTGACCTCTCTCAAGGCAGCATTAAGGGCTTCCTCAGCAGCCCTCACGAGCCTTTCCTTGGTCGGGTCAAGACAGACCGTCACAGCGGTATCGGCTATGTAGCCATCCACGTGCGGTATCGGCTATGTAGCCATCCACGTGAGCTCCTATATCGACTTTCACGAGGGCCTTCGGAGGTATCATGCTCTCGTCCCCTGGAGGTGATGTGTAATGTGCAGCTACCTCGTTCACAGATATGTTGCATGGGAAAGCTGGTTGAGCCCCTAGCTTCCTTATGCGTTTTTCAACCCACTCACAGATATCTATGAGCCTTGCCCCTTCCTCCACTAAGTCAATAACTTCATCCCTTACCTGAGCTGCTATCTTACCTGCCCTCAAGTACTTGGCCAACACCTCCTCCTCCAAGAGGCCTCCCGCCTCTTGGGATCAGGGGAGAAGAATAAAAGGCGTATGAACTTCTGGCACATGAGGTCGGCGTCCTACTTAATAAGCCCGCTGAGGAAGGAGAGGCGTCTCACCAAGTGCTCATCCCACTTCCCTTCATCGTGCATTTTCTTCAGGTGGGCTAGGGATATCAAACTGAAGGCCCTCCTTGCCTCTGAGAGGTAATCCTTGGCCCTCTCTGGCCTGGCGTACGGGAAAATGGCCTTCAGGCATATGGGCACGGAGTATATGTTGAAATTCGAGGTAGCTCGTGCTATAGAGGCGGCCACTAAGTAGTCTGAGAACTTCGAGCGGTCCATTTCAGCGAAGGACCTGAGGGCCTCAGGGCCCCTTAGGAAAAGCTCGGAAGCCTCAATCACATCGTTCCAGCCAATGCCTGCTTCTTCTAACATCTTGCCCACTTCTTTAACGAACTCCTTCCAGGCCTCGAAGGCCTCGTCCACTAGGTCGACTATCTCCTTAGCATGAGACATCGCCGTTCTCGGGAGGGCCTGGGTGATCCTGACCTTAAGGAATTCCTCTACGTCACGCTCGGGCATGGATTCCCCGCCTCTCATGCGGCCCCTCATGGCCTCGCTGAGCCGGAGCCATGTTATTTCGCTCGTCTCCGCGTGTGAGGAGATGAGGCTGTATATCTCGTCGAACAGCCCTGCTACCCGCTCCATCAGCTCTCTCACGTTCATGAGTTCTTACCCGACCTTGTGCTACTGGGTTGATACACCGTCTTATATAAGCCTTATCACCACACTGGCTCGGTGCCGGGGATGGCCAGGCTCAGGTGGCTAGGTCATGCGGCCTTCTTGCTCGAGCTGGCTGGCAAAGAAGTACTCATCGATCCCTGGATAAGGGGCAATCCATCCTGCCCAATAGGCCTTGATGAGCTCGGGAAGCCAGATGTGGTGTGCGTCAGCCACGACCATGGGGATCACCTCGGGGATGCCTTCGAGATATGCCGTAAGCACGGCTCCAAGCTCGTCTGCGTCTACGAGGTAGGCTGTAAGGCTGAGCAAGAAGGCGTCAAACCCGAGCTGATATATGGCATGAACGTGGGAGGGACCGTCGAGCTAGACGGCCTTAAGATAACGCTCTTCCCCGCTATCCATTCTTGCTCCTGCGGCGTTCCAGTGGGCATCATCATAAGGGGCGAGGGCAAGAACATCTATCACGCCGGGGACACAGCCCTGTTCGGTGATATGGCTTTGATACCACGCCTCTACGGGCCTGTTGACGTGGCCTTGATACCGATAGGAGGCTATTACACCATGGGACCTCTCGAGGCGGCGGAGGCCGTGGCTCTAATCAAGCCCAAGGCCGTCGTCCCCATGCACTACGCGACCTTCCCGGTACTCGTCAAGGACGCAAGCGAGTTCGCCAGGCTGGTGAGCGAGAGGAGCCCTGAGACAGACGTGATAGTGCTCGGGCCAGGCGATTACTATGAGTTCTGAGGCCTGAGGGAGCCCAGGATACCCTGATTTATGACGAAGAATTTCTTCATCAAATCAGAAAAGCCCTTGTTCCCAGCCAGGGCCCCCATCAGGAAGGCCATGAAGAATATCTCCACCCAGGCCTTGATGAGCACTATGGGCAGGATGGGCGAGAGCCAGGGCAACATGGCCGTGAAGAAGATTATTATGATAAAGCACTCCGGCAGGAACGATACTGGTACTACTAGGAGGGCCTGCCTCGAGCTAGGCCCTCCCCTCATGAGGGCCCTGGACAAGAGGCCAGCCGTCAGGCCGGTGAGGGACTTTCCGAGTACCATCATGGGCAAGTAGAGCCCTATGGCCCCGGCCACAGAGCCGAAGTAGAGGCCTGGCCCTAGCCCTATGAGGGCACCTACCAAAAGGCCGAGCAGAGGTCCCCCGTAGAGGGCCGCTATGAAGGTCGCCACGTGCGACAGGTCGAGGGCCACCTGGCCTCCCGAGACGAGCTGGAGCGATTGTGATATGACCGGCTCATCAGGGGCGACTGACGGTCATCACTTAAAAGGGTAATTACAAATTTCCGAGTAAGATAGAGAGGCCAGCTTGGGCGTAAGGCAAAAATACTACTGCATGCAACTATAACCGGAATGGAACTGGATTGGGCCAAGCTGATAAAGCACCTGTCCGAGAAGCACCCGGGGATAAAGGTCAGGATACCTAAGGACCGTCTTGAGAACCCCCTAAAGGTCGGCTTCAGGAAGAGCGTTGGCCTCCACTTAAGGCACAAGCACTACAGGCTCACCTTGCCGGACGGCCGCTGCGTCCACGTGGAAGAAGACAAGGACCACTACATAGTGCACGTGGATGTCAAGGACCCAGGCGTGAGCCCCATAGGACACCTGAGGGAAGATGCACCTGGCCTCTGGACGGCCTTAACGACGGGCGTAGGCCTCTCCGCTGGCCTGATAGCTGGCCTAAAGGACGACGAGCACAAGGGCTTGGCCACGGCCGCCGGGACCGTAATAGGCCTGATAATAGGGCTCCTCACGGGCAAGTGGAGCCAGAAGTGAGGTCACGTCAGGGCGTCCCTGAGGGCCTCCTCGAGAGGCTTGAGAAAGTACAGTTGGTGCTAGCTTCTAGGGCCGTGTTAGAAGATGGGTTTGAAGAGCCAATAGAGCTCGTGGCCGGAATAGACGTGGCCTTCAGGGGCGACGTGGCCTACGGGGCTTGCGTGCTCCTCTCCTACCCGGACCTGAGGGTCCTCGAGGTATCCATTTCTGAGGTAGAGGTAAGGCTGCCTTACGTGCCTGGCTTCCTGGCCTTCAGGGAGGTCCCGGCCATGTTGAAGGCCCTCAGGGGTCTCGGCCAGCGGCCCGACGTAGTCTTGGTGGACGCACAGGGCGTAGCACACCCGAGGCGATGCGGTGAAGCCACCCACCTGGGCGTAGTGGCGGGCGTGCCAACTGTGGGGGTAGCTAAGCGAAGGCTTTACGGCCGCTACTGGCCAGAGCCCAAGTGGCCAGACACCTGGACGCTCCTCCGCGATGAAAAGGGGCCGTTAGGCTTCGTCTACCTGTCCAAGGCCAGGTGCAGGCCCATAATAATATCGCCGGGCCACATGGTCAGCTTCTCCTCGGCCCTGGAAATCGTCAGGTCCTGCATAAGGGGGCATAAGCTGCCCGAGCCGACGAGGCTGGCCCACTTAAAGGCATCTGAGGCCGCAAGGAACGTTAAATCGGGTGGGACGCCTTCTTAAATCCTGAGTCGATCTGAAAAGATGGTGTAGCTCTTGGCCAGCCGGAGGGAGCCCTTGATCCCGAAGAGGAAGCCCTCATTCAGCATAGCCATACCGTCCTCCTTGGTCTCAGACACACCACATCTAAGGGAGAAGACGGCCAAGATAGGCTTGATAGGCCGTTCGGCAGCCATCTTCAGGGTCGAGGAAATAGTGGTCTACGAGGATGCGAGAGAAGGAGAAGCGGAACTCATAAGGGCCGTCTTGACCTACATGGAGACCCCACAGTACTTACGTAAGACTCTCATAGGCATGAGGCCAGAGCTAAGGTACGTCGGCGTCCTGCCGCCCCTCAGGACGCCCCACCACCCGCTGAGGGCAAGGTCGGCCGAGCTGAGGGATGGCGAGTTCAGGGAGGGCGTGGTCGTGAAGAGGACACGCTCCGGCTGCTTAGTGGACGTGGGCGTTGAGAAGCCCTTGCCAGCTCCCGGCCTGAGGGCCAGGGAAGGGGCTAGGATGACGTTCAGGGTGGAGAAGAAAGGAGCCTCCATACGTCTTAGGTCCGTTAGGCGTTCTGAAGTACCTTACTACTGGGGCTACGAGGTCAGGATTCACCGTGGGAGCCTCAGGGAGCTCCTGACATCACCTGATTATGACCTCGTGATAGGTACTTCGAGGCTCGGGACGCCCGTTAACGAGGTAAAAGACGAGCTATCAGGGGCCCTGAGGTCTTCCTCAAGGGTTCTGGTGGCCTTCGGTTCGCCTTCTGAGGGCCTATATGACATGGCGGAGCGTGAGGGCTTCGAGCTGGAGGAGGCTTGCGACTTCGTCTTGAACACCATGCCGGGCCAGGGGGTAGCTACCGTCAGGACAGAGGAAGCCGTCTTGGTCACGTTAGCTGTCCTCAACCTGCTCAGTATATCTCGGGGTAGAAGGGCATGATGGGCTTTTCTGGGACACGGGGCCTGAGTACTTTTGAGAAAGCAGCTGTCATGACGAACACAAGGCAGAGGAACAGGCCGAAGCCCAGGTAAGCCCATCTTAAGGCTCCTTCTGGTGGTCTGAGCTCGAGCCTGAGGGCCAGCCGGTCCTTACAAATGTACTCAGCCGTGTGATTTGCCCTGTCGATGGCCAACACGACTACCATGTACTCGCCGGGGGCCCATCCTTCCGTGCTAACGCAGAACTCGAACTTGTTCGAGCCGAGTTCAGCGTTCTCGGCCTTCGCGGTCCTGATCCTCCGGTCCTCTGGCACGCCCTTAGCCCACTGGCCTGTGAGCTCGAAGACTACTGTCACGTTTGCTAAATCCCCATCCGGGTCGATTACCACGACGTAGCCTTCCACGGCCTCTCCTATCACCTCGGGCCACTTCAGGAACTTGACCTCCTTTATCTGAGGCGGGGCCCCAGGCTCTTGAGCTGCCTGAGCGTGGTGAAAGGGGGCTAGCAGGAAGGCCAGCAGGAAGATCAGGATTAGGGGGCCCTTCATAGCTCCCTCCTCACCCCTATTTCTTCTCCAATCCTTATGCCCTCGAGCTTAAGGGCCCTTAGGAGTTCATCTGGCCTCACGGCCACCGAGCCGCATACGCCTGAGGCTCCCGGGACTAGGACCCTCATCTCCTCACCTCATATATCCAGTAAGAACTTAAGCTCCACGCGGCCCGGCCCCTGCTTTATCTCCATGAGGTGGTACGTCACGCCCTTGACGCCCACGTACTGAGGATGCCTCTCCGGGTCAAAATGCTCGCCTCTGGCCCTGGCCCTCAGCCTGTAGGGCCCTCTCTCTGGACCGGATATCTCTAGCACCTCGAACTCGGAGAGGAGGAGGCCTTCCGTATCGAACTTGACCAACAGAACCTCTAACCAGTTGTAGAGCAAGGCTTTCAGGTCATCTCCTTCTACCTCGACTTCTACTTCTACCTGGGGCCTGATGGTAGATAGGTCCGTCATGGTGGCGAAGAGACCCTTAGCAGCTTCCTCAAAGGCAGCCTTCAGGTCTGGCCCGTAGGCCCTCACGTACTGGTCGGCCGTGTGCTCGAGGAACTCAAAGCCCCTTTCTTCCGGCATGGCTGCACCGGACCAACCGGACCGCCCGGCCATAAAAGGCCTATCCGCCAGCCTCCTGCCTCAGCTCTACGAGGACCCCGTGGGCCGACTTTGGATGGATGAAGTTGTAGAGGGAGCCGTCTATGGCCACCTTCGGCTCCTCGTAGACCAGCTCTACGCCTGTTTTCCTCAGCTCCTCGCAAGAAGCCCTTATGTCCTCGACAGTTATGGCCACGTGGTGGATGCCTTCTCCACGCCTAGCCAGGAACTTGGCCACAGGCCCCTCGGGCCCCAGGGGCTCCATGAGCTCAAGCCACACCGGACCGACCTTCAGCCAGGCGGCCTTCATGCCGTGTTCTTCCACGACAACCGTTTTCTCGACCTTAAGGCCTAAGAGGTCCGAGAAGAACTCCAGGGCCTTATCGAGGTCCTTGACCGCTATCCCGACGTGGTGAATGGATTCGACCTTCAACTACTCCCACCGGGCCCCGGTCGGCGGGCCCAAGTTTTAACCCTTCATGCACGCCCGTTCAAGCTGGGTGAGGGATTTGGGCCTGGTGTGTTGCACGCCTAACTTCAGCACCTCGGACCCAGAGGTCGTCGAGGCCATACTGGAGGCCCTGAGGTCCGTGGAAGGGGTGTTCGTCTTAGACCATACCTACGATGAGCACTACAACAGGCTCGTGGTCGTCTTCGCTGGCGAAGGAGAGGTCGTCTTAGAGGCCATGCTGAAGGCCGCCAAGGTGGCCGTGGAACGCATAGACATGAGGTACCACAGGGGGCAGCACCCGAGGATAGGGGCCGTTGACGTGGTCCCGTTCGTCCCCCTGGCCGGGACCGACATGGAGTACTGCGTGGAGCTGGCCCGGGAGTTCGGCCGTAGGTTCGCTGAGGAATGCGGGGTGCCCGTCTACTTCTACGCTGAGGCAGCTACCAGGCCGGAGAGGAGGAGCCTAGACTGGATTCGCGAGGGGGAGTTCGAGAAGCTAGAGGAAATGATGGCCAAGCCGGGCCGGGAGCCAGATTTCGGGCCTAGAAAGCCACACTCAACGGCTGGTGCCACGGCAGTCGGGGCCAGGAAGCCCATAATAAACTTCAACGTGAACCTCGGCACATCGGACCTTAGAGTAGCCAGGAAGATAGCCAAGGCCCTCCACTCGGAGAAGGGAGGGCTATCTGATGTCAAGGCCATAGGCGTCTACGTGCCTAGGACGGGCAACGTCCAGGTCGGCATGGTGATATCGAGCCCCGACAGGACGCCGCTCTACAGGGTCATGGAGCTCGTCCGCCTCGAGGCCAAAAGGTTCGGCGTGCCAGTGGTCGGTGCCGAGTTCTGCGGCCCAGTGCCTCTCAAGGCCCTGATTGACCTCGTGAGGTACTACTTACAGGTCGAGGACTTCGACGAGGACGACATAATAGAAGTGGCCCTAGCGAAGGCCATGGGGAGGTGGCCTTCCTGACGGCCCGGGAGGCGGACCTGGTCATATACCATGCCTCGGAGCTCGCCACGCCCGTCGGGCCAGCCCCCCTCACGGGCCACAGGCTCGGCCAACTGAAGGTCATCAGGGACGGAGCCGTGGCCATCAAGGACGGCTTGATCGTGGCCGTCGGGAGGACCAGGGAGATAAGGCGTTTCTTCGAGGCCCAGGACGAGCTTGACGTATCCGGCATGACGGTCGTCCCCGGCTTCGTGGACCCTCACACGCACCTCGTCTTCGGCCCCGAGGGCTTCAGGCCTGAGGAACTCGAGATGAAGATCCGGGGCCTGACCTACATGGAGATACTGGCCCGGGGCGGCGGCATAATGAGGACCGTCAGGGCCACGAGGGCCACGACAGAGGAAGGGCTGGCCAGGGAATGCCTGAGGAGGCTCGACCTGATGCTCCTCCACGGCACGACGACAGTAGAGGCAAAGAGCGGGTACGGCCTGACGGTCGAGGACGAGCTGAAGTGCCTCAGGGCCCTGAGGAAGGCTGATGAAAAGCACCCGGTCGACGTTGTCCCGACCTTCTTAGGTGCCCACGCCGTGCCGCCCGAGTACGAGGGCAGGCCAGACGACTACGTAGAACTCGTGATATCCGAGATGCTGCCCAAGGTGGCGGAGGGAAAGCTAGCTTCCTTCTGCGATGTCTTCTGCGAGAAAGGCGTCTTCAGCAGAGAGCATGCCAAGGCCATATTGACTACTGGCCTCAAATGCGGGCTCAAGCCAAAGCTGCACGCCGACGAGTTCTCGGACACGGGAGGGGCCTCTTTAGCAGCCGAGCTGAAAGCTGCTTCAGCCGACCACCTCCTGTGCTCTTCCGAGGGAGGGCTCAGGGCCATGGCTAAGGCCGGCGTCGCTGGCGTATTGCTGCCGGCCTCCCCCCTGACTACCATGTTAGGCCGCTTCGCGGACGCCAGGAGGATGATAGAGCTCGGGGTGCCCGCGGCCCTCGGCACGGACTTCAACCCAAACTGCCCGGTCGAGAACCTCCAGGCCGTGATGGCCCTCGCCTGCTACTGCATGAAGATGACGCAGGCAGAGGCCCTGTCGGCTGCCACGTTGAACGCCGCCTACGCCATAGGCCTGTCCGACCGAGTGGGCTCCATAGAGGTGGGCAAAAAGGCAGATCTGGTCGTCCTTAACGTCCCGGGGCACGAGCATCTGGGCTACAGGCTGGGCTCAAACCTCGTGGTCCACGTAGTCAAGTCCGGCCAGCTGGTCGTTGAGGACGGGAAGCTCTCCTACCGAGGCCTAGGTAGCTCGCCAGGAGGCTCCTGTCAGACCGTATGTGTGCCGGGGAGAGGACGGCCATGGTAGTGAAGAACGCTGACGCCATGGGATTTAGACGGCTTTAGAGTGCTGTTATTAAGAGCTGCCCGCCCGAACAACAGGGTGCCCTGGGCACATGGACCAGCCCCCCTCAGAGAGCGAGCTGGCCCGTTGGTACTCGGTGCTCGGTAACCCCGTGAGGCTCAGGATAATAAGGCTCTTGGGCGAGAGAGGACCTCTTTCCTTCAAGGAACTCAGGCGTGAGCTTGGCCTCGGCGTGGGCACGATATACTACCATCTGGACGTCATGTCCGGCCTCGTGACCCAAGATGAGAAGAAGCGTTACCTCTTGAGCGAGCGAGGGATGATGCTCTTCTCGGCCCTTAAGGACGGGACCCTCTCCCTCGTCATGAGGAAGCCCACGTCAGCGGAAAAGGCCCTGAGAATTATACTCCTCTCACCCCTGTTTAAAATAGCCTGCGAGAAACCGATCTTGAGCATCCCGTTAGCCCTCGCCATCCTGGTCATCGGCGGGATTGGCTCGGCTAGGGCAGGCCTCATGCCCATCCTCATGTTCTACGCCAGGACGGCTAAGGCAGCTCCCCTGTGCCTGTTCCTCCACTACCTCGCCCAGTGGGGCCTAGTTTACCTGGCCTGTGAGTTCTTGTGCCTCGTCTTCTACAGGCGTAAGGGAGCCGAGCTAGAGCTCCTCGTAACCATTTCATTAGCGAACCTCCCTCTGGCCATCTTCCCATACGCGTACACTTTCCTCTCCTACCAAGTGGCACTTAGACTCCTTACCGTCCTACAGGCTTGGACGATCTTGCTGGTGTGTTCGGCCGTTTCAGCTGGCAAAGGCATAAGACTCGATAGAGCACTGCCCATAGGCCTCACGCTCCTCTTCTTAAACGTCGTATTACTTGCCTTCCTCGGTCTTCTGGCTTTTTAGAAGATCGGAACAAAGAGTTCGGGAGGATTAGAAGCAGGAGAGCTTATGCACGTTCCTACGCTACATTACTTAGGAGGGCGGAGGTGGGAAGTTGAGTAAAGCGGGCATAACCTGCCTCCTAATAATCCTGTTGTTGGCCTCGCTATCGATAGCTGCTCCTCACCACGCCACGGCCTTCCGCGTCGAACGGCCAGCCTACAGGTGGATGCACTCAGACAGCTGGCTGTTCTTCGAGACAGATGTGGTAGCTCTGGCTCTGAACGAGCATAAACCCTTCTTCGTATGGTGGTACGTGAAGGACAACAAGACACTTTACATGGCCGATTACAAAGGCCTAATAGAGTACTACATGATGCCCAACGCCTCATTGCTGAGGCTAAATGCCACCTCGCTCGGCCTGCTGAAGAAGCTCGAGGAGCAGTTAGGAGGGCTCATGGAGGGCCTGGTTGAGCTGGCCAAGGAACTCGGGGACAACTTAACCGACGTGGTGATCGAGATAAGGATGTTCCCGGCCCCGCCTGACCCGCAGCAGCTCGACGAGCTAATCAATAAGACGAAGATCGTGATCTCCCTCCTGGCCCAGCTGAGAGATGAGGCTTCCTCCTTAGGTCTTGAGAACGTGATAAAGCATGCAGACGAGCTTAACGAGACCTTGACGAACATGGTTTTCCTCATGCAGTACTTGAAGGAGAATCCATCGGACATGAAGAAGTACCACGAGCTGAGGTCAGAAGCCGATAAGGCCATGAGGGAATATTGGTCGCTCCTCTCATCGGTAATTCAAGCCAAGCACTGTGAAGGTGGTAAGCTGGCTAAGGAGATAGCGTCCTACCTGAAGGAGCTCCATCCGCCCCTGTTCTTATTCGCGGGGAACGAGTGGGAGATAGAAGGACCAGGCAACATAACGGACGCGAAAGGCGATGTCATAGGCGTATGGTTCGCCTACAAGCTGGTCGAGGTCAGGAACCCGAACTTCGACTTCCTCGAGAATAACCTGATGATAAGGTGCAGGATGTACTTCGTGCCCGTGCAAGAGACCACCGATGGCCTGAACTACACGGTCATAAAAGCCGAGCTGAAGCAGGACGTGGTAATCCTGAAGTGGGAATGGAACATAGACGTCATCAGGGAGCTCTTCTCGGCCCTCGGCCTCCCCGAGCCAGACCTGGACAGGGCCGGGCTGGCACTATGGATTAGGCTGATGTGCGTCAACATAACGGACCTCTCAGGCCTAGGGGACCTGGCCGAGGACTTGAGCAGTTCCGGTGAAACCAGGGACTTCTTGCTGGAACTCAGGGACCTGGTGAAAGAGGCATCTGAGGTCGTTGAAGAAAAGGGCTCTGAGCTATCGGACCTCCTCAACGAGGCCCTCTTGAAGCTGGATAAGGGAATTGAGGCCGCTAAGTCCAAGCTAGAGGAAGGCCTGGCCCTCCTGACCAAGCTCATAGGGGACCTGAGGGACATAGCGGATGCCATAGGCCAACTTGAGGGAGAAGCAAGGGCTGCCTTGGGCACGGCCTACTCGGAAATAGAGGCCGTCTTCGAGCAGGCTGAGGGGCTGGTGAGCTCTTCGGCTTCCAAGCTGACCTCCATGAACACCACCTTGGCCGGGCTGATGGAAGAGGAGGACGCAGATGTCCTTAGCCAAGGCGTACAGGGCCTGTTGGACGACCTAGGGGCCTTCATGACGGGCTTCGCGTCAAATGTGAGCAGCCTGCTTGACCAGCTGGCCCAGCTCTGCCAAGAGGAAGGAGAGCACATGAAGAGGTCAGGCAAGGCAACGCATGTCAAGATAGGGAAGGAGCTCGTGGACGTGAGGAAGGACTTGAGCGGTAAGTGCGAGAAGATGCTAAGGACGATAGCTAGGCTCAAGGCCCTCGTTAAGCTGCAGTTCTTAGAGGAGAACACCACTCTGGCAGGCTGGTTCAGGTTCGTGAACGCCAGCATAGTGACGTGCCCGAGCGGGACCGAGATAAGGCCCGTGAGGGCTGCTTACCTAGAAGCTGGCAGGGTGCTGCATCTCCTGCTCCTCTACGGTTACTTCGGCTCCTGCAGCCTCGAGCACGATCCTAGCAGCGGCCTAGACGTGCCTGAGACAGCCGAGCAGGAGCCTGCTTACACGGTCGAGGCCCCAAGCGGGAGCCAGTTAAGCCCAGAAGTACCTGGAGGAGCTGCACCAGGCCCAGGCCCGACGCCCGTCGTCCCGTTCACCACGAGGGAGATGCTCATAATCATAGCCGCCGTCGTTGTGGGAGTGGCCATAGCCGTGGCCGTTGTCAGGAGGAGGGGGAAGCAGATAAACCTCTACTGACCAATCCCCCTCTTTTTTTGGATTAATCTCGACTTCAGCTGGGCTAGCCCAGCCTATATCGCCCGCTGGGGCAGTAGCGAGGCAAACCACGTATGTTGGAGGCAGTTCTAGAATTCCCTCTCTATCAGGAACCTAGCTAGCTCCCTCAGGACCTCCTTGGCCTCAGATGGCCTCAGCCATCCATCCACTTCTGACCAGGCTTCTTCCACTAGCTTCCTGGCTACCTCGCGGGCGTAATCTATGGCACCGTAACGCTCCATTATGCCCACGGCCTCTTTGATGAGCTTCAGGTCCCTGGTGTGCATGTCTAATATCTGGAGCAGCCTCTCCCTATCGGCCTCGCTGGCCTTCCTGAGCGTGTATATGACCATCAGGGTCCTCTTGCCCTCGGTTATATCGCCTCCCCATTCCTTCCCGTACTTCTCCGGGTCACCGGCTATGTTGAGTATGTCGTCCTGTATCTGGAAGGCCACCCCTATGGCCTCGGCGAAACGGCCTATGCTCTCGACCTGCCAGTCCTCGGCCCCGGCCAGTATGGCACCTAGCTT
>NJEJ01000026.1 GCA_002255025.1 Candidatus Bathyarchaeota archaeon ex4484_135
GGGGGCCTGGGGAAGCTCCACCCACCTGCGGCCACCGCGGCACCCGCGAGGGTGCGGGCCGAGAGGCCCGGCTCCGGCACAGAAACGGAACGTCCACGTGCCGGATGACTGATGAGGCGTGCTAAGTCGCCGAGGAGGCATGTGGAAACGGTGAAACGGCCGTCCCGCGGGGTGAAAGGGCAAGTAGGCACCGATGAGGTGGCCGCCCGAGGTGCGGGTAGCCCGATCAGAAGCATGCCGCCTGGGAACAGAAGGTGGGCTACTACCAGCTCGCCAGCCCAAAACTTTATGGCCTTCTGAGCCCAGGCCCCCTGGTGGGTAGGATGGGGCAGAGCTTCCCGGAGAGGCTTAAGGGAGCGGATAAGACGGAGGAATTCCTCAGAGCCTGGGTGAGGAACGTCTTTGAGGGTCTATCAGTCTTAAGTGAGGAAAAGGCCAGGAAAGTCCTCTACAGGCCAGCCATCGGCTGCTCCAAGTTTTACTTAGAGCTGGTGGGCTGGGACCTATCCAAGATGGACCTTGAGGATTGGATCAAGAGCTGGGAAGGCCTCGGGGTTAAGGTGACCAGTAGGCCGGGCTGGTCCTGCTTGCTTTACGAGTTCAGGCCTGGGAAGTGCGAGTGCCCGTTAGTGGATGAGGGCATACTGCCCTTGACGAGCAGGCTATGCTCAACCTGCTTCACCAACTGGCTTAAGCACCAGGTCGAGGCCGTGAGCGGTCAGCCTGTCGAAGTTGAATTGGTCGAAAGCTTAGCCACGGGGGCAGATAGATGCGTTTTCAGGATATGGATTGGTCGAAAAAGCCTATAAGGCTAACTCGCTCAGCCAGGATGACCTTGCCGAAAACCATATCGGACTGGGTGAAGGAGATAAAACGCTGGTCGGCCCAGAAGGGCTTTGACTTCGATTGGGAGCAAGCCCCAACTTTCCTCATGCTCATAGTGACGGAGGCCTCGGAAGCCATGCAGGCCTGGAGGGACGACAACAAGGCCAAGTTCGCAGAAGAACTGGCCGACTTAGTCATAAGGGCCTTCCACATGGCTGGCCAGTTAGGCATAGATTTAGAGGTCGAGGTGGCCCGCAAGATGGCCATTAACTGGCGTAGGCCCTACAGGCACGGGCACAAGAGGGCCTGAGGAGTTCAGGAGGGCTTCCTCGCCACCACGTGCAGGTGGCTTCCCACGCCAGCTATGGAAGGATCATCGCAGGCCGAGAGCTCTAATTCCAGGGCTTTCCTCGCCTTCTCCTCGTCCTTTAGGGCTTCCCTCAGCTCCTCGCTCCAGGGCGATAGGACTGGCTTGCCCGATATCTTGATTACCTCGAAGCCAACATCCTCGAACAGCTTCCCCAAGCTCCTCGGGGTGAAGACCCACCACCTGAAGCCCCAATCGGACATGAAGCATCCTTCCCTCAGCACCTTCTCGGCCTCCTCTATGCGTCCCTCACGCATGAGCCTCCTTACTATGGCAAACAAGCTGTCTACGCCAGCCTGAACGAAAGAACCGGGCTTAAGGATCCTGTTGAGCTCTTTAACGGCCTTCCCTGGGTCATCACAATATGATATGGAGTCTCCTTCTGCCAGAGCAAAATCGAAAGCACCAGTTCTGAAGGGCAGGGCACATATATCTGCTTCGACAAGCCAGATGCGGCCCACAAGGCCTTCTTTCGCCAGCTTCTCCTTGGCCACCAACAACATCTCACGGGATATGTCGAGGAGCACTATGAAGAGGCCCGTCTTCTCCTCGGCCATCCTGATGGACCACTTGCCCGTCCCTCCTCCCGCATCTAAGACCAGGCCCTCCTCCGGCAGGCAGGGCCTTACGTGCTCCCACGTCAGCCCGTCGTAGAGGACCGACCACCAGATATCGTAGCCCTCGTCGTATCACGTTGCTATCCCGGCATAATACTTGATCACCTTTATGGCCTCGTCACACGCCAGCTCAGACACCGTCCCGCTTAAAGAGAAGCGAGCTTAAAGGTATCGCCGAGCTTCCTCAATTCAAGACTCCTGTTGAACGGGCCAGCTCGAGAGCCTTACGCTCGTCCAAGCGGACCTCGTTCAGTATCGTGTAGCGTCCCGGCCTTATGCTCGGTGCCATCACCAGGGCCTCCACGACCTGCTCTGGCGTTGCCGATATGCCGCCCGCATCCACCGGGGCCCCTACGGTGGCCAAGACGGCCCTTATCTTACGCCAGTTAAGGCCGTGGAGCTTGGCCATCATTATAGTCCCGACGCCACACTGCTCGCCATGCAGGGCTCCTCCGGGCCTTATGACGTCTAAGGCGTGGCTGAACAGGTGTTCCGAGCCGCTGCAGGGCCTGCTGGAGCCAGCTATGCTCATGGCCACCCCACAGCTTATCAGGGCCTCCATGAGGGCCCTCAGGCCCTCCCGGGAGCCCGAGCCTATCCTGCGGGCGTTCCTGACCATCAGCTTGGCACTCATGAGGGCCAGGGAGGCCGCGTAATCGCCGTAATACTCGTTGTTCTTCACGTGAGCCAGCCGCCAATCCTTGACGGCCGTGAACTTGGCTATGACATCCCCGCAGCCGCTCGCCATCAGCCTGGCGGGCGAATCGACTATTATGTCCATGTCCACGAGGACGGCTAACGGGGTCTGTGCCTTGACCGAATAAGGCCTGTTCAGGCCCTTTATAGACGCGAAAGGGCTCGATATGCCATCGTGCGAGGCAGCCGTGGGAATGCTTATCATGGGGATGCCGAACTCGCTCGCTGCTAACTTCGCCACGTCTATCTTGGATCCCCCTCCCACGCCCACAATGGCACAGGCACCTAACTCACGGGCCTTTTCCTCAACCCTCTGAACTTCCTCCACCGTGGGTTTCTCGACAATTACGTGCTTAGCTTCCACGCCTAAATCCGATATGCGGGAGCATACCTCCCGGCCAGCTATATGGTAGGTCTTGGGACCCGTCACTACCAGGGCAGGTCCACTAAGGCCTAAACGCTCGTAGAGAGGACCTATCTCATCGAGGGTGCCATCCCCTATTATGACCTCCCGCGGGAGCTGCATTCTATGTGGGTTAGGCCTTTGCGACATTTCCCAAAGGACTTGACTTGGAACTTTAAAGAGTTTCCCGGAGGGAGGGCTTTTCCGTGAGAAAACTTTTTAAGCCATGAAGGGCCCTTTAATCTGAAATCGTGATTTTGGATAAGAAGGTGATGGACGTGCTCGGGAAGGTGAAATCCGGGACCACCACGATAGGTGTGGTCTGTCGAGATGGCGTCATACTGGCCTCAGATACGAGGGCCACCATGGGCCACCTGGTCGCCCACAAGAAGGCCAAGAAGATCCACAAGATAGACGAGCACCTCGGCATGACCATAGCGGGCGGGCTGGCGGATGCCCAGTGGGTCGTGGATGTCCTCAGGGCCAACTCAAGGCTCTACAGGCTTGAGGTCGGCAGGCCCATGCCCGTCAGGTCAGCTGCCGTCCTAGTGGCCAACTTGCTCTTCAGGAGGAGGCTCTTCCCCCTCCTGACGCAGCTCTTGGTTGGGGGCCACGATGCGGAGGGCTTCCACGTGTTCTGCCTCGACCCCTGGGGCAGCCTGACCGAGGAGAAGTGCGTTGCCACGGGCTCGGGCTCCTTCATAGCCTACGGCGTGTTGGAAGGGGCCTACGACAGGGGCAAGGGCGTCGATGAGCTATTACCCATCGTGGTCAGGGCGGTCTGCTCGGCCATGAAGAGGGACGTGGCGAGTGGCGACAGCTTCGATGTAGCTGTCATAACCAAGCAGGGCTACAGGGAGCTAACAGAAGAGGAGAAGAAACGCCTGTCGAAAGATGTGGGCTGGTCATCATGAGCGTCATGACCATAATGGATATGCGTAGGTACATAGCCGAGAAACTGCCCCCTGAGGCCGGTTTCACACGAATGGAGTTCGAGGGTCCAGCCATAGCTATCTTCGTGAAGAACCCCGAGGTCCTCATAGACCAGGGCTACATCATAGCCGACATAGTCACCACCATAAAGAAGCGTATAGTGGTCAGGCCTGACCCAGAGGTCAGGAAGAAGGAAGAAGAAGTCGAGAGGGAGATAGCTTCTCTGGTGCCCAAGGAAGCCGAGATAACAGGCATAACCTTTGATCCGAGCGTCGGCGAGGTCATAATAGAGGCCAGGAAGCCGGGCCTCGTCATCGGGAAGAACGGCATTCTCATGAAGGAGATAGTACGCAGGACTAAGTGGAAGCCTAGGATACTCAGGAGCCCACCCAGGCCATCGAAGACGCTCAGGCTGTACCACAGCGTCCTATACCACGAGGAAAGGGAGAGGGAACGTATCCTGAGGACCATAGGCGAGAGGGCCTTCAGGCCGCCCTTGTTCGAGGCTGGCGAGGTAACGGTCACCTGCTTAGGCGGCTTCAGGGAAGTCGGCCGCTCGGCCATCCTCGTCAAGACAAAAGAGAGCTCCGTCCTGCTCGACTGCGGCCTGAACCCGGGTGCCATGGGGAGCCCCGATGCCTTCCCGAGACTTGACGACCCACAGCTCGACTTGTCAAGCTTAGACGCTGTCGTCGTGACACACGCCCACTTGGACCACTGTGCCCTCGTCCCCTACCTCTTCAAGTACGGATATGATGGGCCCGTCTATTGCACGCCCCCCACGGCCCACCTCATGACCTTGCTCCAGATGGACTTCCTCAAGGTCCTGAAGGAGCAGGGGCACGTGCCGCCTTACGACATCAGGCACGTGAAGGAGGCCATACTGCACACCATACCGCTTAACTACGGCGTCGTGACGGACATAACGCCGGACATAAAGCTGACCTTCTACAACGCCGGCCACATCCTCGGCTCCGCCATGGTCCACCTGCACATAGGGCGTGGCTTCCACAACATAGTCTACACGGGTGACTTCAAGTTCGGACGGACCATGCTGCTCGAGCCAGCTGCCAAGGAGTTCCCGAGGGTGGAGACGCTCATAATGGAGTGTACCTACGGAGGCGAGCAAGTGCCATCGAGGGCTGAGGCAGAAGCCATGTTCGTCAAGGTCATAAATGAGACTCTGGAGAGGAACGGGAAAGTCCTCATACCCGTCCCAGCCGTCGGCAGGGCCCAGGAGATGATGCTTGTCATAGACAAGTACATGCGTGAGGGGAAGCTGATTGAGGCACCCGTTTACGTGGACGGTATGATATCTGAGGCAACTGCGATCCATATAACTTTCGCGGACTTCCTAGCCTCTAAGCTGAGGTCAGGCATACAGCACGGCACCTACAACCCCTTTGAGTCCGAGTACTTCACGACGGTTGACCATCCGAGCGAGAGGCAGGCCATAATAGACGGCCCTCCGTGCATAATCCTGGCCAGCTCGGGCATGCTCGAGGGCGGCCCGTCTGTCGAGTACTTCAAGGGCCTGGCCGAGGATGAGAGGAACACCATAGTCTTCGTGAGCTACCAGATAGAGGGCACGCTCGGCGGACGCATAGTGAGGGGCCTGAGGGAGGTCGAGATGAGAGGCGATGAGGGGAAGATCAGGATAATAAAGATAAGGGCCAGGGTAGAGGCTATAGAAGGCTTCACAGGCCACTCAGACGGCAAGCAGCTCATCAGCTTCCTCTACAACATACAGCCCAAGCCCAGGCTCGTGCTCCTGTGCCACGGCGAGAAGACGAGGTGCACGAAGATGGAGGAGTTCGTAAATAACGTGCTGAAGAAGAAGCTGAACAAGCCCAGGATGAAGGGCTTAGCACCCTCGATACTCGAGACCATAAGGCTCGCCTAGCCCACGAGAGATCTGGCCAGACGCCATATCCTGTCCCCTACGTAATGGAGGTTCTTGACGACCTTCCCCTTCTTCATCCCCCTGATCTCGTCCGAGCCAAACAGGGCCTCCCCAATAGCTATGGCCTTCCCGTGTCTTTCATCTAGCACCCTGACCAAGCTGCCCTGCTCGAAATCGCCCTTGATCTCCACGATACCGGGGGCCATTACGTCGGCACCGTTGCAGACGTGCGGGACAGCCCCCATGTCCACTACCACGGCCGGGAGGCCCTCTAGGACCTCGGGCTTGATGAGCAGGGGGAGGAGCTTGCCCTTCTTCTCGGCTGCCACGGGCTGGCCATCCAACAAGAACAGTTTGAGCCCGTCTTCCTCTGCTACCTCCACCCGTGCCCTCGCCTCCCAGCCCAGCTTCACGCCTAGCTGGGCCATTTCCCTCAGGAAGGCCTTGGCTTCCTTCTTTCTCAGGAAGTAACGCCTCATGCCTGCCACCCTGGCTGAATGGGGTTAAAACTTTAAATTAGGCCAATTCCGTCCTATGGGCGGGCTGAATATGAGCGAGGCAACCGCCAGGCTGCTCGAGCAAAGCCTCGGCAAGGTCGTGTTGGTCAGGCTAAAGGGCCACAGGAGCTTAAGGGGCAGGCTGAAGGGCTTCGATCAACACCTCAACCTAGTCTTGGAGGATGCCGAAGACATATCGAATCCTAACGATGCCAAGAAGCTCGGCGTCATAGTGGTCAGGGGAGATAACGTGGTCCTGATATCCCCAGCACCCGAGTAGGAGGGCCGTGAGAGTTGACGAAGGGGACGCCATCATTCGGCAAACACGCCCACCAGGTCGTCCACATAAGGTGCCGTAGGTGCGGCCGGAGGGCCTACCACGTCCGCAAGAAGCGTTGTGCAGCCTGCGGGTTCGGGGAGTCCAAGAAGATGAGGCGTTACTCCTGGCAGACTAGGCCGGTCAACAGGGCCAGGAGGCTGAGGTAAGCTTCTAGCCTGAGAGATGTGGTAATAGAGGACGATCAAGTAAGCCCACCGAACCAGGTCCGCGATTGTACCTCAGGAGGCCGTTTAACAGGGCGAGAAACCGTAATAGCATGATGATAAAGGCAGTCAGACTAGATCCCGGATGAGGAAAACCTTAAATCTCAGGCTCCTCTAGCCCTTCCCCGGGTGGGCCGGTAGATCAGCCTGGTAGATCGCCGCGTTGGCATCGCGGAGGTCCCGGGTTCAAATCCCGGCCGGTCCACCACCTTCTCGCTTTCCAACGGGCTAGTTCGGGCTGCTTCTCCTCTACTATATAGGGCATCCGGGTCCTGAAGGCCACAAAGCGGGCCTTAGTCTTCATGAGATACGTAAGGGCCATTTTCTTCCCGAGCTCGGTCAGGATGAACACGGGTATCGACACGCCGAGCTGCATGAGGGCCCTTGGCCCTATTCGCTCCCTGATGAGCCTTGAGGCACTCGAGCACACCACGTCGGCCTTCTCCAGGTGTTTTATATCCTCGGGCCGGACGAGCGTGTTGCAAGTCGAGAAGACGGCCACCTTGACGCCTTCGTGGCGGGCCTCCAAGTCCCTTATGGCAGATATGTCCTCGGCCATGGGCCCTATGACGGTCACGGCTATCTTCCTGAAGCCCATGGATATGGCCTTCTCGACGCCGGACGGCTGGTCTATAACGGCCCTACCCGGGTCGAGGGGGAGTCCTCCCTTCTGCCTTATGCGTTCAATCACGGCCTTTATCGGGCTGGTCCTGAGGATCCCGGACATGATGGCCCCTATGCCCTGGACCAGCCCGGGCTCCCAGGCTATGACGGTCCCGGCTCCCTCACAGACCACGACAGCGCAATCGAGGAGGCCCTCCTCCATGCACACGCTTATTATTTCCGAGCTGCCGAAGGGGACAAGCAAGCCCATGTCTAGACGCCTGTGGGGGCAGCAGAAGCCGAACTTCTCTATTTTCAGCCTGACTATTCTCTCGATGGCCTCCCTATCTATCTTCTTTATCCTGTAGAAGGCTTCCACAAAGGGGCAGTAGGAAACGGCTGGCTCGTCTAAGACCTCAATATGACCGTCCGGATGGATTCTGACCCGGGCCCCCCTGCACAAGAACTCATGCATCACCTGCTCACCTGCGATGGTTGGATTGTCCCTGACCTGCTTCTTCTGGCTTGGCCTCCACCCAATAGGCTCCTTCTTCAGTTACTTCCTTCTTCCATATTGGTGCCTTATGCTTGACTGCGTTTACCAGCTCCTCAAGTGCCCTGAAGGCTTCCTGTCTATGCCTTGAGGCTACTGCAACACACATCACGAGTTCTCCCACGCCAGCAGAGCCTACCTTGTGTTCTATGGCTCCGTCTATGATGCCATGCCTGGCCTTGGCCTCTTCAAGGAGCTTCGCGAGGACCTCTGGGGCGAGCTTCTCATGAGCCTCGTACTCGAGCCTCAGGACACGCTTGCCGGAGCTGATGCCCCTGACGACGCCTATGAAGATGCATATTGCCCCTATCTCCTCGGAGGACTTCTTCAGCTCCTCGACCAGCTCGTCTAGGTCACTTATCCTGTCCACCAGCCTAGCCCTCAAGCCATCACCCTCCGGACGCTGGAGGCATGATATCTACCACGTCGCCATCCTTAAGCCTCACGCCCCCTGGGCCATCTGCTTCCACGAGTTCCTCATTAACGGCTATCAGGAATTCCCTAGTGTCGCGATCCCCAAAGAAGGCTTTGATGAGGTCGGTTAGTGTCGTGGCCTCGTCTAGCTTGAGTTCTACTTCGCTTAAGCCCGTTTCCTCTCTGAGACGGGCGAAGAATCGCACCTTGACCTTCACGCTGGCCTCCCAGGTCTGGTCGGCCGCGAAAATATATAAGCATGGAAGGACACCGAGCAATTGGGACCTGGGGTGAGCGTTCCCTGTGAAATAATGGCTAGGAGGCTCTTGCCAGCTCTAAGGGCCCTTATAGCAAGGGAGCTGGTCGAGAGGCACGGCCTAGCACAATCTAAGGTGGCTTCCCTCCTGGGCGTTACACAAGCCTCCGTGAGCCATTACCTGTCCGCCAAGCGTGGGAAGCTGAAGGGCTTGATATGCGGGCCTGAGGAGCTGAAGTCCATGGCTAGGGAGGTAGCTGACCGTATAGCCGATGGCTCCATAAAGCCGGAAGAAATACCCAAGGTCCTGTGCAAGATATGCTCCCGCATAAAGAGCGAGAAGGGCTTCTCATGAGCCGTGATGGTGAAGGGGCCCGTGGCTCAGGAGCCCATGGCGAACGTTTTTACCCATCCTCGGGGCTCTTCACGATGGGCATGGAAAAGGAGATGCCAGAGAGACCCGTATTCCCGTTCTCAGCTATCGTGGGCCTGGAGAAGCTGAAGCTAGCCCTCTTGCTGAACGCGGTTGACCCGAGGATAGGAGGCGTCCTCATAAAGGGCCCGAAGGGCTCGGGCAAGACCACGTGCGTCAGGGCCTTCGCAGACGTCCTGCCGACCATAAAGGTCGTGAAGGGCTGTCCCTTCAACTGCAACCCCTACGACCTGACGAACATGTGCGAGAAGTGCAGGGAACGCTACCTCAGGGGCGAGGAGCTGCCCGTCGAGGAACGCAAGATGAAGGTGGTCAACCTGCCCCTAAGTGCCACGGAGGACCGAGTCGTCGGGAGCTTAGATGTCGAGAAAGCCATAAAGCACGGCATCGAGGCCCTCAAGCCCGGCATACTGGCCGAGGCGAACCAGAATATACTTTACGTGGACGAGGTCAACCTCCTGCCCGACCACCTGGCTGACGACCTATTGGACGCGGCCGCCACGGGCTGGAACGTGGTGGAACGTGAGGGCATATCCGTCAGCCACCCGTCCAGGTTCATACTCGTCGGTTCCATGAACCCCGAGGAAGGGGAACTCAGGCCCCAGCTCCTCGACCGCTTCGGCCTGTCCGTCGTGGTGGACAACATAACGTCCGTCGAGGAACGCATGGAGATAGTGAGGAGGAGCATGGAGTTCGAGGACGACCCGGAGGGCTTCTTAAAAAAATACGAGGCCGAGCAGAAGAAGCTGAGGCAGAACATAATAAGGGCTAGGGAGCTGCTTCCAAGAGTCCAGATACCCGAGGAGCTGCTCAAAGTCATCTCCGAGGCATGTGTTAGGCTCGGGGTTGACGGCATGAGGCCGGATATAGTCATGGCGAGAGCAGCCAGGGCCCTAGCGGCCCTCAGGGGCAAGACAGAAGTGGAACTAGAAGATGTGCTAGAAGTTGCTGAGCTAGCCCTGGGCCACAGGACGAGAGAACACGGCAGGAAAGAGCCTGCCAGACCCGAGGAGATAAGGGAGACGATCCTAGACGTGGCCAGCGAGCTAGGGCTCCTTAGGCCCGGCGGTGAGGAGGCCGGAAGGAGGAGGGGCCTTGGGTTCTTCAGGAGAAGAGCTAGGAAGGGTCCGCCCGGTGAGGGACCTGGGGTTTCCGTGAGGGAGGCACAGCCCGGGAGTCAAGAAGGCCTCAGGGTGTCCTCGGGAGGGCCTGCTCTAAAGGACGCTAAGCCATCGAGCAAATTCAGGGGCATTTTCAAGAAAATAGGCTCGTTTTTTCGCGGGCTCTGCTCGTGTGGGCTAATGTATAGGGCATGGGAGCCGCCCAAGAGAATCGACGTAGGAATAGAGGCTAGGAAGATAGACAGGATATTGAGGGAAGTCTGTGGTAAAAGAGTTAAGAGCTTAATGGAAGGTCGGAGGGGACGTAGGTGGTCCTGGCGATTCCCAAGGGAATCACCGAGGGCAATTCACATACCTGCTACCATAAGGGCGGCCGTGAGGAGGAAGCCAAAGGCACCGATCGAGATACGGCTTGAAGACATCATGGAACCTCTGTATGTGTGTAAGGCTCCTGCCACCATCATGTTCATACTCGACGCCAGCGATTCCATGCACTTGACCTACCACCTGGTCAGGAGGACCGTTTCGTGCCTCTACCACGACTTCAGGATCCACAGGGACAAGGTGGGGTGATATTTGACGGCCTCACGCCCCTCGCGTCCGGCATCCTGCTTGGCCTCAGGGTCTTGAGGGAAGAAGTAGCCAGGAACCCGAACACGATACCTGTGCTGGTCCTAGTCACGGACGGCGGGGCCAACGTGCCCTTGCACGTCGATTACTCGGCCTTCAGCAAGATGTCGAAGGACCTGAGGGACCAGATAGCCGTGCTAGACGCCATCAGGGCCGCGAGAATGGCAGGCGAACAGGGCGTCAGGATGGTCATATTGAACACGAACCCGGATTACCACGAGGGCGTGGAGATAACGAGGGCCTTGGCCAGGGCGTCCGGGGGCATCCTTCACGTGGTGGGCTCCTGAGGACATCTCACAAAAGGCCTTCAGCCCGTCCTGCGGCCCGTCATCCGCCTTATCCTTGCGAGGTTGTCCAAGAGGCCCGATAGAAGGGCACTAAGCTCCCTCAGCCTGCCCAGGTCCCCCTCAGCCTTCATCATCTCGTTCAGCTCGCTGAGCTTGCGGAGGAGCGTTTGCTCCAACGAGCTGAGTAGCACGTCGCTGGCTGCTATGGTCACGTCCTGTCCCTCCCGGACCACTATGACCCTCTTCTGGCAGCGGGCACACCATATCTCGCCGCTCCTGAGCCTGAAGAGAGGCGATGAACAAGCCGGGCACTGTATATCGAGCATGACGGCTCCCTGCCTGAGCATATCAGCCATACGCTTGAGGGCCTCGGCTTCCCCAGACGCCCTGGGCCTCTTCTCCGGTTGGCGTGCTGGCTCGGCGTTCAATTCCCCACGACCTTAATCCTTTATGCCCTCGAGTATCGATATGACCTGCCATATCTTGGTCCTAGTCGGCACGGGCATGTTCG
>NJEJ01000027.1 GCA_002255025.1 Candidatus Bathyarchaeota archaeon ex4484_135
TGAGCCCGCCGCCTTTGGCCTGGCTCGGCCACCCCCGCACCAACCTAACCCTTACGGGGCGGGGATTTAAGCTCTGAGCCCTCAGGGCCCCACGAGGCTCCCTATATCAACCCCCTTCAGGGCCCTGTATATGTCCTCGGGGTCCCTGCCGTCCACGACCCTTATCCTTATGCCCGACCTCATGGCCAACCTGACGGCCTGCAGGTCCAGCAGCTCATAAGAACCGGCCCTGGTGGGCAGGCCGGATAGGAGCCTCATGGCTTCCTCGTAGGTCAGCTTGGGTATCTTCTCGGCTCTCGGGTCCCGCTTTGGGTCAGCCGTGTAAATGCCGTCTATGTCCGTGGCCTTCACCACCAGCTTGGAGCCCATCAGCTCTGCCGCTAAGACAGCTACCGTATCGGTCGATTGACCTGGCTGGAGGCCGCCTAGGACGGTTATACGCCTTGACGACATGGCCCTTGACAAGCTCGTGAAATCAGAAGGTATCTCGGGCACTTCATCGGGCCTTAGGAAGACGGACAGCAAGCTTGCGTTCAACCTCGAGGCCATTATGCCCAGCTCGTCGCACACGGCCTCGCTGGCACCGGCCTCTCTCGCCGCCCTTATGAACTCCCTGGCCAGCTCTCCCCCGCCCGCCACGACCGCCAGCTTGAAGCCCTCTCCCAAGAGGCGTTTGAAGATCGAAGCCAGGCCCTTGAGGACGGCCGGATCAGGCCTCAGAGGGAAGGCAAAGCCCCCCAGCTTCACTACCCCTTTCTCCAAGGCCCGAGCCTCCTCAGCAGCTCCCTTACCTCCTGGCTGACCGGTATGCTGGCTTTCTCAAAGGCCTTCCTATCCCTGCCCAAGGGCACGGTGGCATCTAAGCCCACCTTGGTAGTGAGGCCCGTCTCCTGATCAGCACTTGGGTCGAGCGTGGAGCCCCTCACGTTCCTTATCACCACGAGGTCCTCATCGGCCTGGAACCTAGTCGCTATGGCCCACTCCACCTGCTCCGGGTCGTAGATGTCTATGTCAGGGTCAACCACGACTACGTGCTTCAGACTCGGGTGTGCCGAGAAGGCAGCTAATATGGCATTCTTCGCATCTCCATCCACGTTCTTCTCTATGGCTATGGCTGCGTGGAGCCAGCCACAGCCCCCGGGCGTGAGGTTCACGGCCTTCACGGACGGCACGACCTGTGAGACAGCCTTCCATACCTCGGCTTCCCTCGGGAAGCCCATGAAGAGCCTGTGCTCTAGGCCGCCGGGGAGTATGGCGTGGTAATACGGCTCCTCCCTGATCCATATCTTCAGCACTTCGACGACCGGCTGCTGCCTGACGGCATCGTAGGTGCCCGTTATATCGACAAGGGGTCCTTCAGGTGCGGTTTCATAGGCCTTAAGGCGACCTTCTATGACTATTTCGGCCTCTGAAGGCACTCTGGCGTCTACTTCCTCGCACTCCACCAACTTTAGTTGGCCGTTCAGCAGCGTATTCGCCACGTAAAACTCGCTCACGCCGAAGGGGACGGGTGTTGTAGAGGCCAGTATCACGGCCGGGTGGACGCCTATAGCTATACCTATGCCTAAGTCGTGCCCTTCTTCCCTGGCCATCTGCCAGAGCCTGTAGAGGTGCCTCGGGACGAGCCTTATGGCCATCTTGCGGCCATCGAACACGAGGAGCCTGTGGACGGACACGTTCTCCACGGAACCGTCCGGGCTCTTGGCCGATATGACGGCCGAGGTTATGTAAGGCCCGGCGTCGCCCTCATAGTGTTTCAGAACCGGAAGCCTCGTCAGGTCAGGCTCAACCTCCTCCCAGGGGCCAGAATCCACGACTTCGGGCTCGGAGGGCTTTTCCTTGGCTTCCATCAGCTTCCGGTAGGCCGATACCACATCTTTTACACCTAACGCCTTTAGGAGCCTACGCCTGTTGCACAAGTTAGCAATTACCTTGAAGTCCTCGTGGCCCCTTACCTTCTCGAAGCATAACACGGGCCCGCCGTCCAAGGCCCTCATGACGGCTGATATCTCGTATTCGGTGGACAGCTCCTCCTCTATGGAGAGGAAATCGCCTTCCTTCCGGCAGGAGGCCAGGAAGTCCCTAAGGCTCACCACGTCCTCCCTCCTCTAGGACCTTCCTAAGGACTGCTAGGGCCCTGGTGCCCACCTCCACATCCGAGCCCTGGGCCCTTATGGACACTATGGCTATTCGGCCGAAGAGGCTGGCCATTCTCTCGGCCAGCAGCCTCGCGGTGGTGACGTGCCTGTGGCCTAGCACGTTGGCCGATATGGGTGCCGGGAAGCCGGGCGTGCCCTCTGGTATTGCCACGGCGAGGGTCCCGAGCCTCAGATCGCCCTCTGATACCAGGAGGATGCAGGCGTTATCGAGCTCGAGCAAGAGTGCATTATATGGTCGCCCGTCTACCTCCTCCTTCACCTTGACCAACCTGGCCCCATCTAATTCCATGTTCCCTGTCCCATTTGATTACGCAGGAGGAGATTTAAGCTCGGCGGGCTCCTCGACCTCGTTCCCGTCCCTGCCGACCCTTATCCTGCCCACGCACAGCTTTGTTATGGCGTCTTCTTTCACGGGCGTGAAGAGCTTCACGGCCCTCTTCCTGTAATCTAGGCAGACCACGGTCCCTATGCCCAGGAAACGTCCGTCTCCATCGTAAAGTGCTACCAGCAGGTCTTTCTCCTGCCCCTTCTTGAAGACCTCGACTTTCTTGCCCATGTACTCCTCTAGCCTCGATATGGCCTCCTGGTCTGGCATCATCTCATCATCGAAGATAAGCGTTATCCTCTCCGGGCCCTCCTCGCACAGGAGGGACTCTAGGCCCAGCAGGGACCTTATCAGGGCCATCCTTTCCTTAGACGGCCTCAGGCCAGAGCCCGGGAGGCGTCCCTCCACCTTTACCCAGTCGAGTTGGACGGAAATGATCTTCGAGCCGTCGAGGTACCTCATGTAACCCTGGGCCCTGAGCTCACGCCTCACCTCCCTGTCGCGTTCCTTGACGAAGGGAGATATCTCTAGGACCTTCACCTGCCATTCCTCCAGAGAAGCCAGTATGTGCTTAAGCTCTTCTCCACGTTGGAGGGCTAGCACGGCCTTGGGCTGCACTATGTCTGCCATGGCCTTCTTGTACTCCGCCGCCCCCTGGCCGCGTATCCAGCCGTCCGTGTTCACGACTAGGAAATCGACGCCTTCTTCTGCTGCCTTCTTCACCATCTCCTCCAGCCCCCTGAGGGCCTTCTCGACCATGTAGGAAGGCGTCTTGTCCCCGAGGAAGAAGGCGTGCTCAGCCCTCAGCTCTGACAGATCTAAGACGGGCTTAGCGGCTTTAGCGAACCCTATGGTACATGGTGGCCCCACGTCGGATTGGCCTACGTCTGCATCTATCACGCCTACCGACCGGCCTGCCTTGAGGGCCGTGTTGACGAGGTAAGTGCACAAGCTCGTCTTCCCGACGTCAACCCCCCCGAGGACCATCACCCTCATCTCGCCTGAATCAGCCAGCAGTTCTCCAACGGCCTCGTGCCACGAGGGCGGTATCGGGCTCCCTTCTACCACGGATGAGGAACCTCCCTGCCCGACCACCACTTCTAGCTCTGAGGGCTCTAGGGCCTCCAGGGGCATCCTGCGTCCTTTCCTGACCACGAGTCTCTTCCTCGGCTTCAGCTCTGCCCCGAAGACGGATACCCTGCCGGAGACCACCAGGGCGGAGGAAGGGCCATCGAGCAGCAGCGTCTTCCCAGGCTCCAGCCTAACCGGCGTTGCCATCTCCAGCCCTAGGTCATCAGCTTGCTTGCTCGTAAAAATATTGCTCGATTAACGCCGGATAGAGCTATTGGTTGGAGAAAAGGCCTAACAGGGCCAGGCGTTATTTCCTACCAAGCTTCCCCAGGCCGTAGCCGAGCGAACAGAGGCCTAGGCAGATGAGCAGCACAGCCCACAAGGCCTCCGGGGCGAGCAGGCAGGCGATGCCGGACGAGGTCAGGAGGGAGCCAAGCAGGGCCAGGGGGAGGGCCTTGTGCCTGGTCCAGGGCCTGGCGTACCTGACGGCTGCATCAACGAACAGGAGGATGCCCAAGGCCGTCAGGCCAAGCGATAAGGCCTCTTGAGGCCTCAGGAAGCCCAGCTCCGCCAGGAGACCTACCGAGCCCAGGACCAAGAGGGTGAGGCCGAGGAACACAAAGCCTATGGGGTCCGTCTTCCTCACGGCCCTCGGCAGCTCGGGCAGCTCCAAGCTCATGGCCTCCTAGCTCTGACCTCAACGGAGCCCAGGACCGTCCTGACCGATACGTACATGAACTTGCTGGCCTCCTCGAAGCTCGATGACCTTATGCACAGGTAGTTCCAGCGTTCCTCCACGACAGTGAAGCCGTTTAACTCCTTATCCAGGGAGCCCAGGGATGTCCTTGCCTCAATCTGGCATCCCACTTCCTCGCCTACCTCAGCATCGAGCTGGATGCTCCCGAGAGATGTCTGAACCCTTATGGTACAGTTGGAAGTGAGCGACGCGGCTTCTATGTGTAGTTCTACGGAGCCTAAGGAGCTTGAGAGCACAAGGGACTTCAGGTTCGTGGCGTTCAAGTAGGCCTCTATGCTGCCCATGTCCGTATCTACGTCGGCTGACCAAGGAAGCCAATCGGCCACGTAGAGCTCTAGAGGCGACGAGCTAAGCGATATGTTCACGACCAACAGGCCGTCCACGACCTCATACCGAAGGGAACCGCTGGCATTCGTGTAATATACTGCCCTGACGTAGAAATCTCTCCCGCTCGTGCTACGTATTTCCACGGAGCCCAGGTCAACATCGCACTCGAGCACGAGGCCGCTGACGGCTCCTACGTCTCCTGGCCCTACGGATTTCACAAATGGCTTAGCTGCCCTCGTGGACACAGCCAAGATGCCGGTGCTCGCCACGAGCAAGACCACCAGCGATAGGACTAGGAGGACGGCTGGACCGCCGTTCCTTACCCTCAAGAGGCCCAGGATGGCCAGGACGGCCCCCGAGAGCACCATGCTTATAGCTATAACTGTTTCGAGCGGGAGGCTACTGAGCGGGAAGAAGCCAGTTATGTAAAAGCAGCCCGACGTTATGAACAATAGCCCTGATAAAATCAGGAGAATCTCCCTGGCCTCCAAGGCAGAACCCTCCGGCTCGCTACTCCTTTTCCTCAACCATACCCGCCCTGGCCAAGAGGCCCCAAACCAAGAAGACCACGCCCAGGACTATTAGGATGGCCGGGAACCACTCGACGCCCAAGAGCATTATGATGCCCATCCCTATCAATATGAGGCCCAGAAGCACGAGCCAGCTCACGCCCCTCTTCTCCTCGGACATCTCCGCCACCGCTCCCCCTCGGCCCCTCGGGATTTAAGATTACCGGCCGAATATCATCCTCCTGAGGAAGTAGGCGTTGACGGCCCTCCTGAAGCGGTTGCAGGACGTGAGGCCCTTCAGGAGCTTAAGAGGTCTCAGGAAGAACCTCCTATAACAGGCCAGCATGAGGGAGTGAACCTCACGCCTTGAGAGCGTTTCCGTAGGCATTATGACGTGGGCAAGATCGTATTTAGACCAATCATGAACTTCTATCCAGCCCTTCTTCATGGCTTCCTCATAGAGGGGCGTCCCGGGGAAAGGCGTCAGGGGGGTGAATATGGCGAAATCGGCCCCGAGCTCCTCGGCCAGCTCCTCCTTAGCTAGTATGGTCTCCCTCGTGTCCTTACGCTCTCCTATGACGAACATGGCCTGCGTTATTATGTCGTGGTCCCTCAGGACCTTAAAGGCCTCCTTGACCTGGGATAAGGTCAGGTTCTTCCCGTACCTCCTGAGCTCGGCGTCCGAGACCCCTTCCACACCCACCAGGACCCAGAAGAGGCCTGCCTCCTTCATCAGGCCTATTAGGTCCTTATCACGCACAAGCAGGTCAGCACGGGCCTCCATGCCCCAGTGGACATCGAGGTCCCTCTCGATTATCTCGCGGCATATGGCCACGTTCCTTTCCCGGCTGAGGTTGAAGGTATCGTCCCCGAACCATATCAGGTCCTTGTTGTAACGCTCTCTGACCAGCTCCATCTCGTCCACGACACGCTCGGGGCCGTGGGGACGCCAGACACCACGCCAGAAGATACGCTCGCTGCAGAAGGAACAGTTAAACGGGCATCCCCGGCTGCTGACGAGCATGGTGGCCCTCTTGCCCCAGGCCACAAGCCTGTAGCGGTCCATGGGCAATAGGTCCCACGCTGGCATGGGGAGGCTATCTAGGTCCTTTATCAACGGCCTCTCGCCCGTGAAGACCACGCGGCCGCTTGGGTCCCTGAAGGCCAGGCCCAAAACGCCCCGTAGGTCCCTGCCTTCTTCAACGGCCCTGACGAGCTCGTAGGCCGTCAGCTCTCCTTCCCCCACCACGACCACGTCCAAGAAGGGGCTCTCGAGCAGCGATTCCTCGGCCAGGATGGAGAAGTGCGGCCCGCTGGCCACCGTCAGGACGCCCGGCCCCAGGATTTCCTTGGCTATCTCAAGGACCTTGAGGGCCCTGTCAGCATAGCAGGTCGGCCCACCGACGCCTACCACATCGGGCTCCAGCTTCTCCAGGGCTCTCGCGAGCCTATCCCAATCCCACCGCAGGGCCGTGCAATCTATTACGCGTGTCCAGATGCCTCTTGACCTGAGGAAGCCAGCTATGTAGGCCAGGCCGACGGGCGGCATGACCGTGTCGGCCAAGAGCCACCACCTGGGCTTAGGCGGGTCAACCAAGACCACCCTCATGCCATGGAGCAGAGGCTCACGGGCTATATGAGCCAGCCGGGTCGACAGAAGGCCCTGAGAGAACCATGCGTGAGGAAGCACCGAGGTCGCTTAGGTCCTGGCTCGAGGCACTCCAGGACCCTGAGGAAGCTCAGGCTCGTGTCCTCGAGTCCTTCCTGGGCTTCTATGCCAAGACGGATTACGGCTCGAGGCACGGCATAGAGGCCGACATGGATTTGGAGGAGTTCAAGAAGGCAGCACCGATAAGGCCTTATGAGGGCTTCAAGTCCTATATCCAAGAGGTCCTGAAAGGCCGTGTAGAAACCCTCCTGGCCGAATGGCCTGAGTTCTTCGGCATAACCTCTGGGACCACGGGACCTCCCAAGGTCATACCGATACCGGGCTATGACGCTCGGCTGAGGGCGGAGGCCATGTCCAAGTGCATGGCCTGGTACGCATATAGGTACGGCTTTGAGCTAGCTGGCTCGGCCTGTATAGCACCTTGCCTGCCGAGCAGGGTCCTCGAGCTCGAGTTGGAAGGCCGGAAGGTACCGTTCGGCTACATATCTGGCATAAACGCGGAGATAATGGCGAGGTACATGGGCCTGGAGCCCTTCCTGAGGCCCTACCTTGAAGAGGTTAATGAGATAGGGCCCGGGTCCAACAAAGCCGATTGGGATAGGAGGTTCAGGGCCCTCCTGTCCTTCTTAGAAGGTCGGGAGGTCAAGATAGCCGTGGGAGCTGGCCCGGCCCTCTGGATGTTCGCTAAGTGGCTCAAACGGGAGCTTGGGTCCTTTCCGGGTGAGCTCTGGGACCTAAGGCTCGTCTTGGTGGCTGGCGTGCCACACATAAGGCCCTCTTACGCCCGGGAGCTAGCAAGGATGTACGGCTGGAAGGCCCTTTTGGTAGAGGGCTATGGAGCCACCGAGGGCCTTTTTGCCATAAGCCTCGAGGGACCCTGCCTGACTCCCTTCTATGACCGCTACCTCTTTGAGGTCAAGGTCGGCCGGGAGGTCAAGATGCTGTACGAGATGAAGGCTGGCGAGGTCGGGAAGCTCGTGGTTTCAACGCCCGTCCTCCCGAGGTACGAGATAGGCGATTTAGTGGAGTGCCTGGCCAACGGCCTCTGCTTTACCGTGCCGGGGAGGGACAGCTGGCCTACTCGGGTCAGGCTTGGGCTGAGGCGGGTAATCGAGGCCCTGGCCTCCTTCTTCTAAGCCATCATGCTTATACGGGCAGGCCCGGCCCTATCGGGTGGTCGAGTTGGGCCTGAAGATAGCCGTCTGTGGAAAGGGAGGGGTCGGCAAGACGCTAGTAGCCGGGGTCTTGGCCCGCCTCTTGGCGAGGGATGGCTTTAAAGTCTTGGCGGTTGATTGCGATTCAAACCCTAACCTCTACATGACCCTCGGCATACCGGAAGAAGTCGTGAAGAACGTAGTGCCCATCTCAGAGGACTTAGACTTGATAGAGAGGAGAACGGGCTCGAGGCCCGGCTCCTCTTGGGGCTCCTTGTTCAGGCTGACCCCGAAGGTAGACGACATACCAGCCCGGTACTCCATAATAGGCCCAGATGGCGTCAGGCTGCTCATCATGGGGGCACCTCCCAGGGCCGGGACGGGCTGCTTATGCCCGTCTTATGCCTTCGTGAGGGAACTCGTGAGGCACATAGTGCTCTACGAACGTGATGTAGTGGTCATGGACATGGAAGCTGGCCTAGAGCACTTCGGGAGGAGCGTGGCCAGGGGAGTTGACCTCATGTTGGGCGTCACGGAGCCCACCGAGCGGTCCATGCTGGCCCTGAAACGCATGGCCGACATGGCCCGCCAGATGGGGGTCGGGTCCTTCTGGGCCGTGCTGAACAAGGTCATGGAAGACGAAGCCGATTGGGCCAGGGGGAAGATGGAGGAGTCGGGCCTCGACGTGAAGGCCATTATACCGTTCGATAGGGCCGTGCTCGACGCAGACAGGACGGGCATATCGCCCTTGGACGCTAGCCCTGACTCACCAGCCATAAGGGCCCTGGTGCAGCTCAAGGACCTGGTAGAGGAAGAGTTCGCGTGATGGGCCTCGGCTTCTTCCGGCTCTCAGCACGCTGGCTCAGATGTCCCCGCCCACGGCGTCTTACTCCTGCCTCATCGGCCCGGGTGCAGGGAGGCCGTAGGGGCCTAATAAGCTCCTCTTAAGCGGGGGCAGCCCTTATGAAGCCGAGGCGGGCCTTGGGGCTCGTGAAGCGAAGGGGCCTGGCGAGGAGAGCCCTGATCGAACTCTACCTTGCTGGCCTAGATGGCCGAGGGCTATTGCTCGATGAACTCTCGTCCTCCCTTGGCCTAGACGAGGCGACATGCAAGGCCCTCGTGGCCGGCTTGGTCGAGGAAGGCCTCGTGGAACACCGGGGAGATGTCTTCGTCCTCGGCCAGAAGGGCCGGGAGAGCATAAGGGTGGTCATGACAGGAGGGGTTTTCGATATCCTCCACGTGGGCCACCTGGCCACGCTTGAGGCCGCCAAGGGGCTCGGCGATGTTCTAGTGGTCGTCGTGGCCAGGGACGAGACGGTCAAACGCCTGAAGGGCCGGGAGCCCCTGAACCGGGAGGAAGACAGGCTCAAGCTCGTCTCGGCCCTGAAGCCTGTCGATAAGGCCATCTTAGGGGACCCGGAGGACTTCCTCAAGGTCGTGGAACTCATCGGGCCAGATGTCATAGCACTGGGCTACGACCAGAAGCACGATGAAAAAGAGCTGAGGCGTGTGCTAGCCGAGCGTGGCCTCAGGGCCGATATCGTGAGGTTAAATATACACGTTCCAGGTGTGAAATCCTCTAAAATACTCGCCAGACTCCTCCGCGAGATATGAGGTCATAGGAAGACCTTGACCTTCACTTCATCACCGTCCTTCAGGCCTAGCTTCTCCCTGAGGTACACGGGCGATATCAGCTCCAACACGGACGGGCCGTAATGGCTCCGGTACGCTATGACGACAGCTGCCTCTACCTCATCGTTCACGAGGGCCCTGAAGCACTTCCCAGCACCGAAGGTCCTCCCCTCAGCTGTGAAGCCCCTTATCTCTATCCCCGGGTAGTAATCCAGCTCCCTCCTGGCCCTCAGGCTTTCTGCATCTATTATGCGGAGGTTTAACGTGCCCGGGTAGGGCTCGAAGCCCAGCTTCTCCACGAACTGCTTCCTGTAGCCTTCCCTCGTGACGTAGTAAGCTCCCTCGCCTAGGCCGGTGAAGACCATGCCCCTTATTACTAGGTAGGTCGGGAGAGTAGGCTCCAGGGCCTTCTTCAAGACCATGTAGATGTCCCTGAGCACCCCAATGCCGAGTTCAGTCAGCTTGACCTTACAGCCCTTCCTGCTCACCGACCTGGTGATGAAGCCAGCCCTCTCGAGTTCTATCAGGTGTCTTGATGCCGTCTGTTGGGAGGAGCCTATCTTCCTAGCCAAATCAGATGTAGTTACCTCTATTTCCCTCGTCCCTCCAGCCTCAGCTAGCGTGAGGAGCGTGAAGAACATCTTGCCTACTTTTTTCCACGCATCAAGGCCCCTGGTATCTTCGGCCAACATTCTTTTCTCGCCTCTCTGGCCGAGATGTATTCTGCCTTAAAAAGGCTTTTTCGAAAAACAGCCCCTACATAAACAGAGGGAGTTCAGCCTTCTATCAGCCCTTTATCAACTCCTTGTGCCACTCCACGGCGGCCTCGAAGTCCATGAGGTCCTTGAGTTCCTCATCGAGCTTCGTGGGCGTTATGACGATGACCCAGCCCTCGCCATAGGGGTCCTCGTTTATCAGGCCGGGGTTGTCCACCACGGCCGAGTTGACCTCTTCCACCACGCCCGTCAAGGGGGCTATGAGGTCTGACACGGTCTTAGCCGATTCGACAGTACCGAAGGCCTCGCCCTTCTCTATCTCCGTGCCAGGCTCGGGAAGCTCGACGTACACTATCTCCCTGAGCTGCTTCTGGGCGTAGTCGGTGAGCCCTATCCTGGCCTTATC